>JBBPZH010000093.1:0-12960 GCA_038198965.1 Propionibacteriales bacterium | reverse complement strand
TCAACTTCCTCGGGCCGCTCGCCAATCCTGCGCGCCCGGCTGCGCAGGCGGTCGGCGTAGCGGACCGGCGCATGGCGCCGCTGGTCGCGCAGGTACTGAGCCGGCGCGGTGTCGCGGGGTTCGTCTTCCGCGGCGACGATGGTCTCGACGAGCTCACGACGACAACCACCTCGACGGTTTGGTCGATTGCGGGCGCCAAGATCACCGAGAACGTCCTCGACCCGGCCGAGCTCGGACTTCCGAGGGCCGAGCCCGGCGCTTTGGTGGGTGGTGACGTGGCGACGAATGCCGCGGTGGTGCAGCGGGTGCTCGACGGCGAGAGGGGGGCGGTCCGGGACGCGGTGCTGCTCAATGCCGCCGCAGGTATCGCCGCGGCGGACAGCGGTGATGGCTCCCTTTGTGACCGGCTGGGCGACGCGTTGGTTCGAGCGCGAGACGCCATCGACAGCGGCGCGGCCCAGGACACGCTCATGCGGTGGGTCGCTGCGGTCGCTGCTGCGTGACCTGACTACTCCTCTGCGCCCAGGGAGAATGCTGCCTCGAGGTCGTGCGTCGAGTAGGTGCGGAACGCGATGTGCGTCTCCGTTGCCAAGACGCCAGGCACCTTGTTGATCTGGTCGGGCACCAGGGTTGCCACGTCGTCGGTGGAACGCACCCGCAAGAGGGCGATCAGATCGATGTCGCCGGTGACTGAGTACACCTCGCTGACACCGTCGAGCTCTGCGATGCGCTGGGCAGCTTCGGGGATCTGCGAGACCTCGGCGGAGATGAAGACAATCGCGGTGATCATGGGCACCCTCCTGACGAGTTGACCCGCGCTTTCGAACCGTCTCGGATCGACGGTTGCGGCTCCGCGGTTCCGGCGCGAATGGGCTTCGGCTCGAACCTAGTGCGTGTCGATGCTGCGGATCGCCTGAGGTCAACGGACCGGCTGGGCGAGCGTCCGGCTCAGGCGGGGAGTGTCGAACGGTACCAAGGACTCCCGGGACGCGGTGATCACGCTCAGCTGCCGTCGGTGTGACTCTGCGCCGTCTACGGGGCAAGTCCACGCGCCTTCGACGTGCACCAACCGAACGCCGGGTAGCTCCAGCCAGCGGACGATTTTCTCTGACTCCTCAGGGGTCGCTGCTGGAGCCGGCCCGGGTCCGGGGACGACGGTGTCAGCGCCGCTGCGCAGGCGTTCGGTCCAGTCCTTCGCGTTGCTCCCGGGTGGGATGACTCCGGCTGCCACCAGCCGTCCATGACGTACGACATGGACTTCCCAGCGTCCGTCGTCAGCGCGTCGAGCGGCGACGATCTCAGGGCAGGAGGTCAGCGACTTGAGCCGCTGACCCCGGGCGGCGGCGGTCAGGAAGCTCGTGAGGCGGTCGCGGTGGCTCACCGCGTCCTCGAAGCGCTCCGCCTCGGCGAGCACTCGCATGCGTTCGCGGATCGTCTCCGCCACGGCGGCTGGGCTGCCCGACAGCGACGATCGCAGGGCAGTCACGGTCGTGGTGTAGGTGTCGGCGGTCACCGAGCCGTCGCAGGGGGAAAGACAGCGGCCCATCTCGGCGAGCGCGCATGCGGTGCGCCGTGGCCGGACCGGCAGCCGACCAGCACATTGCCGGATAGGAAAGCTCTCGTGCAGAGCGGCCATGGCGGACTCCGCAGCCTGCCGCGACCGGAACGGTCCGAGGTAGTCGGCTCCGTCGTCGAGCACGCGAGTGACCAATGACAGCCGTGGCCACGCCTCGACGGTCAGCTTGACCCAACTGACCCGCTCGGGAAACTTCGATCGCCGGTTGTATCGCGGCTTGTGCTCAGCGATGAGCCGGAGCTCGCGCACCTCGGCTTCGAGCGGAGTGCTGCACGGAATGCCCTGCACCTCGCTGGCGAGCGTGACCATCTCACCCATGCGCGACCGGGTCTCGCTGGCCGTGAAGTAGGTGCGCACGCGCACGCGCAAGTTCTTCGACGTGCCGACATACAGCACTGTGCTCCGGCAGTCACGGAACAGGTAGACGCCCGGTAGCGGCGGGAGCCCCTCGGCGAGGTGGCGTTTCCTGCGCTGCGCCGGCGACACCCGGGAAGAGAAGGTCTGCAACTCCTCCAGCGTGTGCACGCCGAGATTGCCCAACAGTTCGATCAACCCGTGGAGCACGTCGACAGTGGCGCGGGCATCGGACAACGCGCGGTGGTTCGGCGTGGTGGGGGAGCGGAACAACTTCGCGAGCGAGGCAAGCTTGCAGTTGGGAGCGTCATCGCGAGTGACGACGCGGCGCGCCAGTTTCGCAGTGTCGAGCACTTGGAATGCCGGCCACGCCAGGTCGAGCTGCTTTGCGTAGTGCCGCAGAAATCCGATGTCGAACGGCGCGTTGTGGGCAACCAGCACGCCTCCGCGCGCGAACTCCAAGAACGCCGGCAGCGCGGCCTCGATGCGCGGTGCGCCGGCCACCATGGCGTCGGTGATGCCGGTGAGCACGCTGATGAAGGCAGGGATCGACTGCGACGGTCTGACCAAGGTTTGGAACTCACCGAGCACGTCACCACAGCGAACCTTGACGGCCCCGATCTCGGTGATCGACGAGCCGCCGGCAGCAGACCCGCCCGTCGTCTCGAGATCGACGACTACGAAGGTGACGTCGCGCAACCGCGTGCCAAGCTCATCGAAGGTCTGCTGCACCGCGGCGTTGCCGGGCATCCCGTGTCCCGGCGACTGCAGGGTCCTCGACATGCAGGGCACGCTAAGCGGCTGCACCGACACGACTCGCCAGCCGCGCCGGAGTCGCCCGGCTGGCGCTTGCGCGCGAGACTGGACAAACCATGTCTTCCGACGACCGGGCAGCGTTCGCCCCTCATCAAGGCGGGACGCCCGAAATTCAGGTCTTCGCGACGCTCCCGATGCACCTGCGCAGAAGGATCGCGAATCTTGCGGCTCGGGCACTTGGCACGCTGCCGCCGGAGTCGGTCCCACCATCGTTACGCCGAGCTGCTGCATTCACGCCGGCTCGCCGGGCGAAGCTCGCTGGCGACCAGATCGTCGCTCTCGCAGAGGTTGACGAGGCATTCAGAGTCGCGTTGGCCGATCAGGTGCGAGCGCTGATCCCGGATGGAGTGGCCACCCTCGAGCGGGATGCCGGGCGAAGTGTCGAGCCCGACGCTGCTGCCGCCGCCTATCTGATGCGTCCGACCGGCTGGGAGGCTGTGGTGAACGCCGCCCGGGAAGCTGCGTCGCCCGAGCCGACCACTGGCCAGGGGGCAGCACCTGAGATCGATGAGCGGCTGGCCGACGCGCTGGCGTCCGCCCGTGCGGATACGCAGGCGGTGCGGAACCGGCTGCGCCAGCAGCTTGACAAGGTCAAGAGCGACAACGCCCGACTTCGCCAGAGCCTCGGCGTGACCCGGCGAGAGCTGAAGGCGGCGCAGGAGCGAGCGGCCGCTTACGAAGCGACAAGCGCCGAGACCCAGCGGACGGCTGCGTCGTCGACTCGCGAGAGCGAAGCAGAGGCTCGCCGACTCCGCCACCGAGTCAGCGAGCTAGAGGCGCGGCTCGCGGGACTGCTCGGCGAGGTACGCGAGGACCGGGACCGGCGAAGCATGCGGCTTCGCCTCCTGCTCGACACCGTGACCGAGGCCACCGCGGGGCTGCGCCGAGAACTCGCACTGCCGCCTGTCGAGCGGCTGCCAGCCGACACCCTCCCGGCTCGGACGCCGACAGCGTCGGACACGGCGTCCCGCGTTCGGCGGGGGCTGGCACTCGACGACCCGGAGGCTCTGAAGAGGCTGCTTGAGCTGCCGCGGGTGCACCTGGTGGTCGACGGCTACAACGTCTCCAAAGCCGCCTGGCCGGCCACACCGCTGGAGGACCAGCGGACCCGACTGATCGGCAAGGTCAGCACCCTGGTCGCTGGACGCGGAGCCGAGACGACGGTGGTGTTCGACGCGGCCAACGCCAACGAGGTGCCCGCGTTGCCCACGCCGAAGCACATCAGGGTGCTCTTCAGCCCACCCGGTGTGATCGCCGACGACTTGATCCGGCAGCTGGTCGCGCACGAACCAGCGGGGCGCCCTGTCGTCGTGGTGTCGTCTGACCGCGAGCTGGCTGCATCCGTCGTACGTCGCGGTGCTCACGCGGTTCCGACCGCAGCGCTGCTCGCAGCGCTGCGGCTCTAGAGAACGGCCGCCTGCGGACCCAAGACCCAAACGAAATGTCGGTGGGTGCGCCTAACGTCTCGGGCAGTAGTCGGACATCAACGAAGCCGGAGACACGTCATGACCTCTGCAGCCCAGCGGCGACCCGAGCAGCTCTCGGGCCCAGCGCAGCTCGCGGGCCCAGTGCGAGCCCCTGATGCTGTCCGCAGCAGCCATCGATCAGGGTCGGAACTGCCGGTGACCGTGGACTGTGACCGATGCAGTGTCCGGGGAGCCGGTTGTCCCGATTGCATGGTGACGTTCCTGCTCGGGGGCCCACCCGACGATCTCAGCTTCGACGCCGAGGAGCGCCGGGCGATCGACGTGCTGGCAGCAGCCGGCCTGATCTCCCCGCTGCGCATGGTGCAATCGGTGGACTCTCCCGGTTTCGACGATTCGGCGTAGGAGGGTGAGCAGGCTCATGTCCACAGCCCCCACCCCAGGGGTTGGGATGCGCTGAGCGTCTGCGTATGGTGTGCAACTGGCCCGCTTCTCCTGCCCCGCGGCCTGTTCCGAGGCCCGTTCCGAGGCCCGGCGTCCATCCGCCGCCAACGCCAAAGGAGACCGACGACTCGTGTCGATCGGCCGTAGATCCCGCATGTCCTTTCCAAACGTGTCAGGCTCCGCATCGCGCGCAGTCGCGACTAGTGCCGTGGCGGTCCTGGCGAGCGTCGCGTTCGCCCCTCTTCCTGGTGCGGCAACGCCGCAGAAGCCGCATCAACCGCTGACGATCGCGGCGGCGCAGCACCAGATCGCGGTGCTGCATCGGCAGGCGGAGGTCGCCTCGGAGCAGATGAACACCGTACGCGTGCACTTGGGCGCCGCCCGGCAACGACTGCAGACACTTCGCTTCGACGTCGAACGGCAGCAGGTGCTGGTCTTGCAGCTTCGGACCGCCGTCGTCGGCTCGGCCGTCACCGACTACCAAAGCGCCAGTGGCTTGTCGACAGCGGTGTCGTTCTTGTCCGCCTCCGACCCGCAGCAGTTCCTCAACAATCTCGCCACCCAGGCGGTCAGCCAGAAGCAAGAAGCCGAACTCCTCGATCAGCTCAGGCAGCAGGAGTTCAAGCTGACGACGAACGAGCAGCACGCCTCACGCGAGCTGAGTGCCATCGCCGAGGCCAAGTCGCAGTTGGCGCACCACCAAGCCCAGCTCGATGCCAAGACCAAGGCTGCTCGGCAGGTGCTCGATCGGCTGCGGGCGCGCCAGCGCAAACTGCTCGCCGAGCGACAGGCTCGTCAGGCGCGCAGGGCGCGGCTCCAAGCCAGCCGAGCCGCCCAGCGGGTCGCCACCACACCGGCGCCGGCGCCGACCACGCCTACGACGTCCGCGCCCACGACGTCCGCGCCCACGACGTCCGCGCCTACGACGTCCGCGGCGGCGCCGGCGCCAGCGGTCGCTGTCCCCGCGTCGGGCGGCGCGCAGACAGCGGTCCGCTACGCCTTGGCTCAGGTCGGAGATCCATACGTCTACGGTGCTGCCGGGCCCGACGCCTTTGACTGCTCGGGACTCACCATGGCGGCATGGGCGGCGGCCGGCCTCTCGATCTCACACTCGGCCAGCATCCAGGCAAGCGCCGGCACTCCGGTCTCCATCTCTGCTCTGCAGCCAGGCGACCTGGTTTTCTACTACTCGCCGATCTCGCACGTCGGTTTGTACATCGGCAACGGTGAGGTCGTGCACGCGCCTCACCCCGGGTCCTCCGTCGAGGTAGTACCGCTCAACTCGATGCCGATCACGATGGCAGTCCGCATCAGTTGAGCTTGTGCTGGCGAGCCCGTTGTGCCCCGCTCCCGCGCGTAGGATCTCGACGTGAGTGCAGTCGGCGAGCGTTCTCGTCGGCACCTGCTCGCTCCGGTCGTGATCGCGGTGACACTCGCCGCCACGTTCGGCATCTCGCATGTCAGCCGTTCCTCCCACGCCTCGATGCTTTCTGCGCCGGTCGCAGCCCCAGCTGCCGGGGGCGAGTCCGCCTCTCGATTGACGAGGGTCACGTTGGCGCGTGCAGCGTTGCGCCACCAACAACTCGCGCTTCGAGACGGGTCGCGGGCTGGCTACCTCAAGACCTGGGATCTTCGCAGTGCCGCCGCCCGGCGGCGTGCGTCCAGCGTCTACGCCAATCTCCAATCGTTGGGAACCGTCGTCTCGCGGATGCGATATCTGACCGCCACCCCGACAGCCTCAGCGGCTGCCGTGCCGCTTCACACCCAACGCGGCGCGTGGAGCGCCGATGTCGCTCTTCGTTGGCGGCTCCGGGGTTACGCAGCACGCGAAGCGCGCGCTGTGGTGACCGTGACCTTTGTGCGCCGGCGGGGCGCGGCGTACATCGCTGACATGACCAGCTCCACCGGTCACCGGGTGCCGGTGTGGCTGCTGCGTCACCTCGACGTGCGGCACAGCAGGCGGACCCTCGCCGCCGCTCTGTCGCCCGGACAGGCGAACAGGTTGCACCGGCTGCTGGTCGTCGCCACCAGCGACCTCGACCGGGTGATACCGCACTGGCACGGCAAGCTTGTCGCCTTTGAGCCTGCCTCGGCTTCCGCGTTCGAGGCGATGGTGGCAGGCTCCCCCGGGGCGTACGACGGCATTGCCGCCGTCACCTCGACCGTTGATGGCTCCACCAGGCCACGAGCTCCCGTGGCAGTCTTCGTAAACCCGGCCAACTTCGACCCGCTGAGCCAGGTCGGCGCCCATGTGGTCATCACCCACGAGGCGACTCACGTAGCGACCGGTGCCGCGACCGCTCGCCTGCCATTGTGGGTTGCTGAAGGTTTCGCCGACTACGTCGGCGTCGGCTCCGTCGACATCCCGCTCACGGTGTCAGCCGCAGCCGTGGTCCGAGACCTCCGACGGCATCGCGTGCCGGCGGCGTTGCCCTCCAATTCGGCATTCGCTACCACCGGCTTCCGCCTCGAGGTTGCCTACGAGCAGGCCTGGCTCGCCTGCAGGCTGATCGCCGAGAGATACGGCAGGGCTCGGCTGGTCGACTTCTACTTCCAAGTTGTGGCCAAGTCCGGTGGCGTCGCTGACGCCGTGCGGACCCAGCTCGGCACCTCGCTGCCGCATCTCACCCAGCAGTGGCGTCGCTCTTTGAGAACGCTGGCTCGTGCCGGCTAGGTCGCTCGCCCGTCAAGCGGCCTGGGGAATCCTCGTGGTGCTCGTCGCAACGCTCACCGCGCTGATCGTCACGTTGACACCGTGGCACCCGCTGCCCGGGGCTACGTACCAGCCCGTCCCGATGACGGCGTACTTCACGCCGCAACAAATCACCCGGTCAGAGATGTTCCACGACGCGGTCAAGTGGCCGGCCTGGTTGTCGATTGTCGCGGGCATCGGCATGCCGGTGCTGCTCGCCGGGAGTCCGCTGGGGCGTCGGTTGACCAAGCTGTTCTTGGCTCGACGGCGGAGGTGGCCGTTCCAGGTGGCCGCCTTGGCAGTGGCGGTACTCGTCCTCCAGCGGCTGGCGATGCTGCCCTTCGACGCCCGCGCGCATACGGTCGCCATGTCGTACGGGCTATCGACCCAGTCGTGGAGTGGCTGGCTTCTCGACGTCGGCAAGGGAACACTCATCACCGGGGCGTTGACCACGCTTGCATTGCTCGGGCTGGTGGGGCTGGCTCGTCGCCTGCCCCGTTGGTGGTTCGTGCCCGCCGGATTGCTTTCGGCCTGGCTGGTGGTTGCGGCGTCCTTCGCGTACCCCCTGGTGCTCGAGCCGATGTTCAACCACTTTACGCCCATGGCGGCCAGCCCGTTGCGAGCACGCCTGCTTTCGATGGCGGCGCGCGACGGCGTCGACGTGCACCAAGTGCTCGTGGCCGACGCCTCTCGACGCACCACGGCTCTCAACGCCCACGTGTCAGGCTTCGGTGCCTCGCGCCGGCTCGTCGTCTACGACACGCTGCTCAAGTCCGCCACCCCGGCCGAGGTGTCTGTCGTCGTGGCCCACGAGCTCGGGCACGCCAAGCACAACGACGTCTTGGTCGGCACGCTGGAAGGAGCACTCGCCGCGGCTCTCGCAACCACGTCGCTGTACCTGCTCCTTGGGACTGCCTGGGTACGCCGTTCGGACGGTGGGGCCGCAGCCGGAGATCCGGCTGTCGTACCGGTGGTGCTGGCACTGGCGGTGCTCGGCGGTTTTGTGGCGCTGCCGGTGCAAAATACCGTCAGCCGTTCGATCGAGGCCCGCGCGGACGCTTCGGCTCTGGCCCTCACACACGACCCTGCGACGTTCATCGCGGTGCAGCAGCAGCTCGCCGTGAGCAACCTTGATCACCTGGACCCGAACCCGGTGCTCGCGTTCTGGTTCAACACCCATCCGGACGCGCTGTCCCGCATCGAGATGGCGCTGCAGTGGAGACAGTTGCACCCGCGCCAGGCCGGCCGGAGTCGCACGTCGCCATGACGGCCCGACGCGTCCTGGTCGTGACCAACGACTTCCCACCGCGGGTGGGCGGCATCGAGTCGTTCGTCGCCTCGCTCTGCGCCGGGTTGCCGAGTGATCAACTGGTCGTTTACACGGCATCCATGCTGCGGGACTCCGAACACGATGCGACGCTGGACTACCCCGTGATCCGCGACCGCGCGCGATGCCTGCTACCGACCCCGAGGGTCGGCCGGGCGGTGCAAGACGTCGCACGGAGATACGGCTGCGACCGCGTGGTCTTCGGTGCGGCGGCACCGCTCGGCCTGCTCGCCCCTGCGCTCCGGGTAGCCGGCGTCCGACGACTGATCGGCCTGACGCACGGTCACGAGGTGTGGTGGGCGCATGTGCCGGTGTCCCGCGCCCTCTTGCGGCGGGTCGGTGACGGGGTCGACGTCCTCACCTATGTGACCGAGTACTGCCACCGCAGGATCGCGCCGGCGTTGAGCCGGTCAGCCGCCGCCGCCATGGTTCGCCTGTCGCCGGGGGTGCGCGTCGAGGATTTCGCCGGTCGTGCCGGTCGCGACCGCGTACGCCGCGCTGCGGGCATCCCGTCGGACCGGCGCGTCGTGCTCGCGGCGTCCCGGCTCGTCGCCCGGAAAGGCCACGACTCGTTGCTCCGCGTGTGGCCACAGGTGATCCGCGAAGCCCATGACGCGGTGCTGCTGATCGTCGGGAGTGGACCGCAGGAGAGCCGACTCCACTGGTTGGCGACCCAGCCCGGCAACGACGGGACCGTACGTTTCCTGCCCAGGGTCGCCTGGCGGCAGATGCCTGGGGTGTATGCAGCCGCCGACGTGTTCGCGCTGCCCTGCCGAACCCGTCGCGGTGGGCTGGAGGTGGAAGCCCTCGGCATCGTCTTCCTCGAGGCGGCAGCAAGCGGCCTCCCCGTCGTGGTCGGGGCATCAGGCGGGGCGCCGGAGACAGTGGTCGAAGGCGTGACCGGTTACGTCGTCGACCCTCGTCGGCCGACCGAGCTCGCCGATCGCCTACTGTCGCTGTTGAGATCGCCCGAGCGAGCGGCGGCCATGGGTGCCGCCGGACAGCTGAGGGTGGCAACGGAGTGGTCGAGCGCCGGAGCCGTCCAGACGTTGCGGCGGCTGCTCGACTAGCAGCGCCGCTGGCCGGGGCCTCGGCTCCGCGCCGAGTGGTGGGCTCAGCGGTAGGGTCGCCCGACGTACCCTGAGCCGCCCGAGCCCCGAGCCCCGAGCCCCCACGATGATCAGGAAGCGTATGGCCGACCAGACGACCTCGAGCATCTCCATCGCGGCTGAGCCGTCGGCCGTCATGAGGGTGATCGCCGATTTCGGCAGCTATCCCAGCTGGGCGAAGGGCGTGCAGTCCGCCACCGTCTTGAGCACCGATGCCGATGGGCGCGCCCATGAGGTGGCCTTCGTGTTGGATGCGACCCCGATCAAGGACGAATACACGCTGCGCTACGTCTGGGACGACGACCTGCAGGTGACGTGGTCCCTTGTCTCCGCCACCATGCTGAAGTCCATGCAAGGCGCTTACGTCTTGAGCCGGCAAGCCGACCGTACAGAGGTCGGTTACCGGCTCTCGGTCGATCTCAACGTCCCGATGATCGGCATGCTGAAGCGCAAGGGGGAGAAGGTCATCATCGACACGGCGCTCCGGGGTCTCAAGGCGCGCGTGGAGTCGTCCGAGCAAGGGGGAACAACCGACCCTTCGGGGGCCAGCACATGAGCCTCACCATCGGGGTCGACGTCGGTGGCACCAAGATCGCCGCCGGGGTCGTGACAGCCGACGGAGAGATACTCGAGCGTCAGCGCAGGGATACGCCGGCGCGAGACCCCCAAGCCACAAGCACGGCAATAGTCGATCTCGTCGAAGACCTCAAGTCCCGTCACGACGTGTCGGCGGTGGGCATCGGAGCGGCCGGCTATGTCGATGTGCAGCGGTCGACGGTACTGTTCGCGCCCAACCTGGCATGGCGCAACGAGCCGCTTCGGGCGAACGTCGAGAGCAAGGTCGGCATTCCGGTCTTCATCGAGAACGACGCCAACGCAGCGGCGTGGGGTGAGTTCCAGTTCGGCGCGGGCGCCGATGTTCATGAGCTCATCATGGTTGCTGTCGGCACCGGCATCGGTGGTGGCATCGTCTTGGACGGTGCGTTGTTCCGTGGCAGTTTCGGCATCGCCGGAGAGTTCGGGCACATCCGGGCAGTGCCCGACGGCCGGGTGTGCGGTTGCGGGAACTACGGATGTTGGGAGCAGTACTGCAGCGGGAAGGCGCTCGTCAAAGCGGTGCAGGAGGTCTCTCGAGCCCAGTCGCCTCGGGCTAGCGACATGCTCGAGCGCGTTGGCGGCGACCCTGCCGACATCACGGGTCAGGTCATCACAGCGGCCGCGCAAGAAGGCGACCGGCTCGCTGTGGAGGCGTTCGAGGAGATCGGCCACTGGTTGGGGGTGGGCCTGGCCGACCTGGTGGCGGTGTTCGACCCGGCGGTCATCGTGGTGGGGGGTGGCGTCTCGGAGGCGGGTGATTTGTTGCTCGGGCCGGCTCAGTCGGCGTTCCACCGGCAGCTGTCCGGTCGCGGGCACCGACCAGACGCGCAGCTTCGGCTGGCCACCCTTGCCAATACTGCTGGGCTCATCGGAGCGGCCGACCTGGCCCGGCGCTGACGTGCGAAGCCAAGGGTCCCTGGGCACCGCATGACGTCACTGACGATCGTCACGTACAACATCCACGGTGGCCGGGCCCCCGCCGCGCTCGCTCGAGTAGTCGCGGCGCTGGCTCCTGACGTCCTCGTCGTCAACGAGGCCCCACGGATGCCGCTGGTTGGGCGGTGGAGGTGCAACCGGATGGCGGCGCAGTGGGGGTTGCGGCGGGTGTCCGGAGGCAGGGACGCCGGCCAGAACATGCTCTGCGTCTCCTCGAGGGTCGAGATCCGCTCGGCCTCAGCCCGACGGCTGCGGCAACCGCTCTTCGAGCCGATGCGCGGCATCGTGACGGCACAGTGCGCTGTCAACGGCGTCGAGTTCGGAGTGGTCGGCGTGCACCTTTCGCTCGTCACCGCACGACGACCGACGGAGGCGTGGGCGGCGATCGCCGACGCTCAACGGCTGCGCGGCCCCGTCATGGTCTGCGGAGACCTCAACGAGATCTCCGACCATCGTGCCTGGCAGGTCTTCGAGCAAGCCGGTTTCGCCGACCGCGGTCGAGCAGACGACTCGACGTTCAGCTCGACCGACCGGCGCAAGCGCATCGACGCCATCTTGGTGAAGGGCGGCCGGGTCAGTTCGCACGGCGTACCCGCTGAATTGGAAGCAGCGTACGGACCAGCGAGCGACCATTGCCCGGTGCGGGCAGTGGTCGAACTCTCCGCTTGATCAGTGCAGCCGCTGGTAACCCGGCACCAGCTCGTGAGCGAGCTGTTCGAGAAACAGCCCCACGTCCGTGACGATGCCGCGCGCCTGAGAGGAGCCGCGATCCGCGAGCTTGGTCACCGTCGCCGGGTTGATGTCGACGCAGACCAGCGGAATCGATGCAGGGAGGATGTTGCCGGTGGCCACCGAGTGCAGCATGGTGGCGAGCATGAGGCAAAAGCCCACGTCGCTGAGCTGCCGGCGCATGGCTCGCTGGCCCTCGAGCACATCGGTGTAGACATCGGGCAACGGACCGTCGTCGCGGACCGAGCCGACCAGCACGAACTCCTTGCCTGACGTCACCAACGCGTGCATGACGCCGCCGGTCAGCGTGCCGTCGTCGACGGCCGCCGCGATCGAGCCTGCCTTTCGGATCGTGTTGAGAGCCCGGATGTGGTGCTCATGGCCGTGCTCGACGCCTCGCCCCAGCGACAGGTCGACACCAAGGGACGTGCCGTACAGGGCCGACTCGATGTCGTGGGTGGCCAGGGCGTTGCCGGCGAACACAACGTCGACATAGCCCGCCTGGACGAGCGAGACCATCGCCGGGGCTGCGCCGGTGTGGACGACTCCCGGCCCGGCAACCCATAAGATCCGCTTGCCGGCCGCCTTGGCGGCCCGGATGCCGTCGGCGACCTGGCGGACGAGCAGCGTCTGTGGCTTCTCGCTGGAGACGTCGGACTCCATGAAGCCGAACCGCTCCTCCTCGGTGCCGCTCACTGTTGTGGGGGCCGCAACCCGAATTCCGGCGGCTCCGCAGACGACCTCCATGCCGGTCCGCACGTCAGACATGGGCAGTGTGTGGACCCGGGTGGCGTCGCCCGAGCCGTCGACGATGAGGCCACAGTCCATCTCCGGGTTCTCGACCCTGATCCAGGTCTGGTCGATGCGCACCTGCGTATCGAGATTTGTCGTGGAGTAGAACCCGTCGGGGAAGACGCCGTCTCGCTCTGCTGGGGAGATCGAGACGACGCCTGGAT
>JBBPZH010000092.1:0-21895 GCA_038198965.1 Propionibacteriales bacterium | reverse complement strand
GGGGGTGACCACCGGCACGACGAGGGCCAGCTCGGTGCCGAACTCGCCGTCTTGCTCGGTCGCGTTGCCCCCGTGCCGGGCCGCTTCGGCAACGATGTCGGCCCGTACGTCGTCCCAGATGCCGCCGCTGCGCGGCGCCGCAAAGGCCCGCAGCTCCAGTCCCGACTCGGCGCCGGCCAACATCACGGCCGCGACCTCCGAGGTCTGCTCGTCAACCTGCAGGTGCACCTCGACGTCAGGTTGCCCTCTAACGACCAAGCCGCCCAGGTCGATGTAGCTGTCGTCGCCGTCATCGGCGGCGGTCTCCGACCGGTCCCAAGGACCACGTGGCCGGTCCCCCGGAAGCGCGGGCGCGTCCGCCTCGACACCGAGGAACTCGTCGTCTTGGTCGGGGCCGGGAGACTTGCGTCGGAAGATCATCGGACGTCTGAGGGAGTCGGGACGGGTGGGCCGTCGGACCGTCGCTGCGCTTCCGCACCGGCGGCGTCGGCGCTCATGCCAGTCCGGAGGTCGCCGTAACCCCCGGTGGAGCCGTAGCCGCCACCAGCCCGCTGCGAACCGGGGAGCGTGTCGACCTCAATGAAACGGGCCGCCTCGAAGCGCTGCACGATCAGCTGGGCGATCCGGTCGCCGCGCCGGATCGAGACCGGATGACCGGGGTCGAGGTTTACCAGCGCGACCTTGATCTCGCCTCGGTAGCCGGCGTCGACGGTGCCCGGTGCGTTGATGATCGACACTCCGAAACGAGCGGCCAGGCCAGAACGCGGATGGACGAGGGCGACATAGCCCGCGGGCAGCGCGACGCTGATGCCGGTACCGACCACTGCCCGTTCGCCAGGGGCAAGGGTGATGTCGGCGGTGCTCACCAGGTCGGCGCCGGCGTCCCCAGGGTGCGCATAGGCAGGAAGGGGCACGTCTGGGTCGATGCGCCGCAAGAGCACCTCCACCATGACCTGTGCTCCCTTCGAGACCGCGGACGAGTCATCGGTCGACCGGCTGACCAGGCTACCGAACGCCGGGCACCTGGCAGGCTGGCGTCATGTTTGCGTCGCCGGCTGCCCAGCCCGCGTCGGGCTACGTGGAGCGTCTCTGGCCACCCGTTGGATGGTGGATCGGGGTGGCTGCCTTCTGCCTGGCGGTGTGGTGGGCGGTGTTCGTCGCGACGACAGCCGCCATCGCCGCTGTTGCCGGAGCACTGACTGCCGCGCTGGTGTTCGGATGGCTCTGGTCGTACGGCGGCATCCGGATCGCCGTCGACCAGACGGGCCTTCGAGCAGCCGGCGCCTCCCTGCCGTGGCGGTACGTCGGCGAAGCTGCTGCCTGCGATGCCCAGCAGACCAAGCAACTCCTGGGCGTCTCAGCCGATGCTCGGGCGTTTTTGGTGGTTCGACCGTACGTAACCACCGCCGTCCGGGTGGAGGTCGACGACGAGCGAGACCCGGCGCCGTACTGGCTGCTGTCCACCCGCCGGCCGGACGAGGTCGCCGCCCGTCTCAACGCCGGCGTCGTGCCAGACTAGGAACCGACCCCAGTGCGCGGAACGCGCCGGCCGTCATCGGCCCGGCTGAGCCGAGGTGGAGGAGAAGCAGTGGCGAAGCGCAAGAATGCGGCTGACAAGCGGTCAGGCAAGGAAGGCAAGGGTTCCAAAGGTAAGGCGACGTGGCGGATGGTCGGCACCGGGTCGGCGCTGGCCGCCGGGGTCGCGGCCGCCCGAGTGCTCGACATTGTGTGGGCAACGGCGACGGGAAGGAAGCCGCCCAGCACCCCCGACAGTCCTGACATCGCTCAGCGCGAGGCACTGGTGTGGGCTGCGCTCAGCGGCATGGCGATCGGTGTCGCCAAGACCTACGCCACCCGACGGGCAGCTCGCTACTGGTTGCGCTCGACCGGGGAGCTACCGCCCGGGATGGCTGATCTCGCTACGGCCGAAGATCGGCGTGAGATCGCTTCTTGATCCTCGGGCCTGACGAGCAGGCTCAGGCGGCGCAGTCGAGGCAGATCAGCTGGCCGTTCTTCGCCGAAGCGAGCTGGCTGCGGTGGTGGACCAGGAAGCACTTCGAGCAGGTGAACTCGTCTTCTTGTCGAGGCAGCACCTGAACCGACAGCTCTTCGTGGGACAGGTCGGCGCCGGGCAGCTCAAAGGTCTCGGCCGCCTCGACCTCGTCCTCGTCGACCTTGCCGGAGTTCTTGTCGAGCCGGCGCGCCTTGAGCTCCTCCAAGGAGTCCTCGTTGAGCTCCTCGTCGGTCTTGCGGGGTGCGTCGTAGTCAGTCGCCATGGGGTTCCACTTCTGAATCGTCGAGAGGCGTACGCCGGTTCGCGCAGCACCGACTGCAACGCATGAGGGGCGCCGTTTGTGCCCAGACCAGGGCGAGATTGTGCCTGATTTCCCCGCTCGGCGCCATGCCAGGTGCCTCGTGTCGTCAGGGAGTCGGGAAGTTTGCGCGCACCAGCGCGTCGAAGGCTCGGTCGGGAAGCATGCGCCGGCTGGCGATCAGGGCATGGGCGATGGGCCCGACGACATAACGGGCCCGCGGCCAGGAGGCCTCGGCAGCCTTGACGATCACCGCGGCCACCCGTTCGGCCGACGACGTCAGCAGCCGACGTCGTCCGCCATAAACGCTTGCGTACGTCGCACCCAACTGAGCCTTGAAGGCGTCATACGGACCCCCTCCCTCGGGTGTCCCCTCGTCGATCGTCTGCACCGCGGTTGCGCCGAACTCGGTGCGAACTGGACCAGGCTCGATGAGGGAGACCGCGATGCCGAACGGCGCGACCTCCAGCCGGAGCGCGTCGCTCAAGGACTCCACGGCGTGCTTGGTGGCGTGGTAGAAACCGCCGCCTGGGAACGTGAACCGGCCGCCCATCGACGACACGTTGACGATCCGGCCGAAGCCCTGGTGCCGCATGCCGGGCAGTGCGAGCTGGCTGAGCCGCACCAGACCGAACACGTTGGTCTCGAACTGGTGCCGCACGTCATCGAGGGAGGCTTCTTCCACCGGCGTCTGCAGACCGTAACCGGCGTTGTTCACGAGCACGTCAACTGCTCCGTGCTCTTCGCCGATCTCTTCGATCACCGCGCGCATGCTCCTCTCGTCGAGCACATCGAGGGCACGGCGCGTGATCCCGTCAGCGGTCAGGTCGCGCAGCGAGTCGGGTCGTCGAGCGGTGGCGTAGACGGTCGCCCCGCGTTGGGCGAAGGCTCGAGCGGTGGCCCGCCCGATACCCGACGAGCAGCCGGTGATCAAGACGGTGCGCGGGGCCACGACGGCTAGATTAGGCCGTCCTTGCGGCCGCACTCCCCGCGCCCATTGCGAGCTGACCGAGCGCGGGACGAGAGCGGCGGAGGTTGGGGCAGCAGTGCGGCTGGCAACGGTCCCACGAGGGTCCGAGGTCGCCGAGCGCCGATCGGTCGACTGCTTCGCCGCGTTCCACCGCCACCCGCTCGAGCAGCAGGTCGACCGCCATCGAGACGAACGCCGGGTGCACCCCCGGCGTGGCGGCGCGGCGGAACTCCAGGCCGTGCTCGGCGGCGGTAGCCGCGGCTTCGGTGTCGAGGTCGTAGACGACCTCCATGTGGTCGGACACGAAACCGATGGGTATGGCGACCGCAGCGCGGCCGCCCCGAGCGCCAGGTTGTGCTGTGGCGAGCCTTGCCAGTGCGTCGTTGACGTCCGGTTCCAGCCAGGGAACCTGCGGCGGCCCCGACCGACTGCAGTACACCAGCTCCCACGGATGCTCCACCCCGGTCCGGCGGGCCACCTCGGCGATGACCAGGGTGGCGACACTTTGGTGCTGCGTCTCGTACGCGCCTCCGGTGGGGCCAGCCGACTTCGCCATGGCCATCGGGATCGAGTGGGTGACGAAGAGCAGCGACGCGTCGTGCTGCAGAGCGCTGGGCAGCGTGTCGAGCGCCGCACAGGTCGCATCGGCGAAGGAGTGCACGAAGCCCGGGTGGTTGAAGTAGTGCCGCAATCGGTCGACGCTGATGCCCGCTTGCGGTGCCACGGCGTCGTAGAGGTTCTCGCGGTATTGCCGGCAGCCGGAGTACGACGAGTAGGCACTCGTGACGAAGGCGGCGGCGCGGCGTACCCCGTCTGTGCGCATCTGCGCGACGGTGTCGGACAGGTACGGCGTCCAGTTGCGGTTGCCCCAGTAGACCGGTAGGTCAAGACCTCTGCGGGTCAGCTCACCCCGCAACGCCTCGAGCAGCGCGCGGCACTGGTCGTTGATGGGACTGCGTCCGCCGAATCCGGCGTAGTGCTCGGCCACCTGCGCCAGACGGTCGGCGGGGATGTCGCGGCCAGCCGTCACGTTGTCCAGGAAGGGCAAGACGTCGGCGGGCTGCTCGGGGCCCCCGAACGACACCAGCAGCAAGGCGTCGTACGGCGCAGTGGAGCTGCTCGTCGTCATGGAGCATCGGCCTGCCATGAGCGCGATCCTGCCACGCACCGCAAGGCGCCTCACGCGCTTGTCGTCCAGCAGTGTTGAATGTCGCCACAGCGTTGTCGGCGCACGTGGCGCTCGACGCCGCGGCGCGACAGACTAGGCGGGACCTCGCCGGGGAAGCAGTGCGGAAGGACGCGGATGCGTGAGCTGAGGCTCGTCGGGTTGACGAAGGACGGCCGTGAGCTGCTCCTTGTCGACGAGGCGGGGGAACAGTTCCGCACGGCGGCAGACGACAAGCTGAGGGCGGCGCTTCGTGGCGACCGTCCCCGGCTCGGCCAGTTGGAGATCGAGATGGACAGCGCCTTGCGGCCCCGCGACATCCAAGCCCGGATCAGATTCGGTGCGACCCCCGACGAGGTGGCGGCGGAGGCACAGGTTCCGGTGGAGAAGGTCCTCGCCTATTCCCTCCCCGTGCTGGCCGAACGCCAACACATCGCCCAGCTCGCCCGCCGGAGTCACGTCCGGCGCCGGAATGCCGAAGGGCCGGCTCGGCAGCTTTACGACGTTGTGTCGGAACGCCTGCGTGCCCGCGACATCGACCCGGACTCGGTGGCCTGGGACGCGTGGCGCCGAGACGACGGCCGTTGGTCGGTGCAGGCGTCGTACCACTCCGGCGAAAGCCCGCACACGGGTGTCTTCGTGTACGACGCCGCAGGTCGGTACTGCGTGGCGGACGACGACGAAGCCAGGTGGCTCACGGGTGAGCGGCAGCCGACCCGGAAAGGACCACAGCCGCGGCCGGGCGGTCGGGGTGGCGAACGCCGGCTCGCCGCGGTACCTGACGGTGGCGACCTGCTTCACCTGTCCGACGACGACGAAGCGACCGACGACCTCACCGCGGTGGTGCGTGCGATCTCCGATCCCGAAGCGGGAGGAGCACGGCCGATGGCCGCCTCAGACAGTGACGGCCAGGTGAGGCTGGATCCCGACGGCTACCCAAGGCCCGACGTCGGGCCTTCCGACGCAGCGCTCGAAGACGCCGATGGAGTTGCCGAGACTGCGCCTGGATCAAGCGGTGAGAGCGGTGCCGGAGCCGCCGGTGATCGCGACGCAGAGGCAGCGACCAGCCAGCCATCCGTCGCGCTCGACGGCACGCCGCCGACGCCCGCTGATCCCATCGCGGCCGACTCCGGACCGAACCCGGTCGCCGAGCCGGCCGATCGGCAACCGCCAGTCGAGGAAGCACCCCCACGCCGGCGCCGGGCCGGCAAACGGGCTCGAGTGCCGAGCTGGGACGAGATCATGCTGGGCGGTGGCAGCGGTGGCAGCGGCGGCGCTGCGGACGAGGAGCCGACCTGAGCCTGTCTCGGGAACTCACTGCGGAGCGTCCACGAGCAGCGGCACGAGCATTTCTTCGGGTGTAAGCGAGCCGTGCAAACCCACCATCGAGGCCTCGTGCGGAAACCTGCTGCGCGACACGACGGCAACGTCCGAGCCGCTGGCGACGATCACGTCACCAAGTCGCGGCCGCACCAGCTCGTCGACCGAGCCGAACCAGCCCTCGTCGATCGCCTCATCCTGCGTCACGACCCAGGCTCGAGCGCCGCAGTGCTCGCGCCAAACAGCAGCGACGTCGACGGCAGCACCTGCGTCGCAGTACAAGTGCCGTAATCGCGCCTCTCCCCCGAACAGGAGCACGCCGTCGAGCAGCTCTGGTGAGTCGTCGACCTCGAGCCGTTGCTCGAGCGGTATGTCGACCATGCCGTGATCCGCCGTGACCACCAAGCCGATTCGAGCGGGAAGCGCGGCACGCAGATGCGCGATGAAGAAGTCGGTCACCGCGAGCTGCTGCCGCCAGGCGTCAGAGCGGCAACCCTGACGATGCCCGGTGGCGTCCAGATCACCGGCGTAGGCGTAGGTCAACGATCGCTCGGTACGCGAGCTCGCCACCACCGCAGCGATCCGCTCCCCCGCGGTGTCGGCGGTCACGAACACGGCGCCTCGTTGGCCGGCCTCGGTCAGACCGCTCCCCAGAAACGCCCGGCGTACGACGGCAGTGGCCGAGACCCCCTCGCCGGCCGCTCGGCCGAAGACGGTGGGGTGCACCTGCCACTCGCTGGGCACGACTCGCTTGTCCCAGCGCAGGGCGTCGAGAAGCCGAGTGGTACCGGGGATCCGAGAGGTGTATCCGACCACGCCGTGCGCCCCAGGCGGCAGGCCGGTGCCCAAGGTGGTGAGGCTGGTAGCTGTCGTGGAGGGCACGCCGCACGTGATCGGGTCGGAGCCGCCGACAAGCGACGTCAGGTACGGCGCCTCGTCCGGATGGTCGCGCAGCAGCTGCCACCCGAGCCCGTCGACGAGCAGCACGACGTACGACGCCCCCTCCGGCAGGCCCAAGGAGTTGGCGAACCCGTGTCCGCCGAGCGCAGCCACAGCCGACGGCAGCACCTCGGCGAGCGAGCCACCGAAGTACCGCGGAAGGACTGCTGCGGACGGCGCCGTCGTCGTCGTCAACGGCTTACGGTCGCGGCACTCAGCGCCTTGGCGAAGGCCAGCAGCCGGTCGACCGCTTCGGAGCCGTCGGCGCTCGAGCTGATACGTAGGGCGAAGTCTTCCGCCGACAACATCCCGGTGTAGCCATGGTCGGCTTCGCATTCCGGGTCGGGGCAACCGGCCGGCTCCAGTTCGACACGACGCACCGCACCCCACCCCAGGGTCAGCACCGCCTCGGACACACCAGGGGCGTCGTCGGGTCGCTGTTCGGTGGCGGGGTTTGCGACCATCCGCGTGACCGCCACGCTGCTGATGCGGGCGAGCGGCACCGCCTCGGTGGTGGTGGATGCGTACGGCGCGGGGAGCAGGTCGTCAGGTGAATGCTCGTCGGTGTGCGCAACGAGCAGTCGCGAGGGCGTCAAGGCGAGCACGGTGACGTGTCGGCGCACCTCGTCGCGGTCGAACGTCGGCTCGTGGTGCAGGACGAACTGATGCACGGGCTCGTCGGCTAGCGCTGACTCCATCGCCTCGGCTACCACGGCCGGGTAGTAACCGCAGCGGTCGATGGCGTGGCGCAGGTCAGACGTCTGGTCAACCGTCCCGGGCTGGCGCATGCCTGCATCCTGCCACGTCACGCCGGCGTCGTAGCCCCGGCGGAAGCCAGCTCGGGCGGTGGCCGGTTGACCTCGGATGCCGCGCTCGCGACGAGTCCCTCGGCGCGCGGGCCGAGACTGCGGCCGAGCAGGAGATATCCGACGGCGCCCAGGGCAGTCCCGCCGATCGTGACGGTGACCCAGACCGCCGGGAGAGAATGGCCGAGCAGCAAACCGGCTGTCGCCGGCCCGACGACCATCGACACCGTCCAGGTCATCGACGACAAGGCGTTGTAGCGGCCGCGCAGATGCTCAGGCGCAAGCTCGTTGACGAGAGCCGGCGACACCGGTGCCCACAACGTCTCCGCCAGGCCGAACAACCCGAGTCCGCCCACCACCAGCACGACGGCTACACCCGGCGCGGCGAGGCCGCCCAGCGCTATCACGACCCACGACGTCGACCACATCGCAGAGCACAGCGCCAGGAGCCGGCTGCGTCGCCTACCGCGGATCCAGCGCAGCACCAGAAGCTGTCCGACGGCGATGGCCGCGGTGTTGGCGCCGAACGCCAAGCCGAGCACACGTGGTTCGACACCGGCGTACTTGATCGCATAGGCGGTGAAGCCGGTCTCCATCTGGGCGTATCCGCAGGTGACGACCAGCGTCGACATGGCCACCACCTTGAGCATCACCCGGTCGGCGAGCACCGTCCGCCAACCAGCGCCGGTTGCCTCGTCGGACTCCCCCGCGGCCGGTGCAGCGCCCGAGCCGCGTGGCAGCGACGCCAGCACGACGATGTAGATGAGGTAGGCACCCGCGTTGAGGAGATACAAGCGCTCGAAGGTGACCGGTCGTGAGACGTCGATCATCAGCGAACCGATCAACCCTCCAATCCCCAGGCCGCCGTTCATCAGCATGAACTGGACGCCGTAAATGCGCTCTCTCGCATGCTCGTCGACCAGCCGCGTCATCAAGGCGGTGGTGGCCGAATAGAGACCGGTGGTGCCGATCGCCAGGAAGCTGGCGAGCCAGAACGCGTCGCCCGCGTCGCGGACCATCGCTTGGAACGCGACGCCGACGCCTTCGAACGTCATGCCGGCAAGCGCCACGGGTCGCGCCCCGAACCTGTCGATCAGCGTGCCGCCCAGTGGAGCACAGACGAACGCCAGCGCACCCATCCAGGCGAACAACAGTCCCACCGTCTCGGTGGGGATAGCCCGGACTTCGGTGTAGTAGACGAAGAGGAACGGCAGGGTGAGCCCGGAGCCGACTGCCGAGAACGCGACGCCGAACAGCAGCCGCCTGGCCAGCGGCGGCAACCGTTGGCGCGGAGCATCAAGGCGATCGGAGCTGCGGAACACCGCGCAAGTGTCTCAGCCGGCGCCGACGGCACGAACCGGTTTTATCCGCTGGCGGTCCGCCGGCCGAGCGCTATACCTGCCGAGGCGGCTGGGTTACTCAGCCGCCTGGTGAAGTCGTCGGTGCGCGTGCTGGGCACCGGCAAGACCCTGCCTGTCGCCCGAAGCACTGCAGCTCCTTGAGCGCCGGCGAGAACCAGCTCGAGATCGAGCGCCTGCACCGAAGGTAGGTCGTCCTTGAGCTGTGCCAGACGCAGCACGATCTCTTCCACGGACCGTACGTCGACGACCTCCGAACCCCGGTAGCCGAACAGCAGCGGAGCGGCCCGGACCTCCCTCACCAGGTCCGCCGCATCGGCGTCGGTGAGCGGCGGAATCCGATACGCCACGTCACCGAGCAGTTCCGAGGGAGCGCCGGCCATGCCGAAGGCCACGATCGGCCCGAACAGAGGATCCTCCAGCGCGGCGATGGTGAGCGGTATGCCGGGCGGCGCCATCGGCTGTACGACGAACGCGGCGTGCTCCGGGTCGTCGATGATCGCCGTGAGGTTTGTCCAGGCCGCGAGCATGTCGTCAGGCCCGCCAATGGTGCGCCAGACGTGTGCGAGGTCTGGTCGCTGCCTGACCCGCTCGGCCGTCGCCTTCAGCGCGACGTCCCAGCCCGCCGCGGCACCAGCAGCAATCGCCTCGTCAAGGGTGGTCGCCGGCGTCACCGGTACCACGTCGATCCCATAGCTCCCGAGCAACGCGGAGGTCTCCTCGGCGAGGAGCTCCGCGCCACCTGGGGATGCTCGCAGGCATCGATCGACGATTCGACGGCCAGCGGCCTTATCGATGTCGGTGAAGGAGCGCCTCGCTCCTGGCGGGCGCTGTAGCCACCGCGAGTGCTCGACCACCCGAGCCAGCGCCCGAACCGCGGCTTCGGGAGTCCGGTACGACGGCACCGACCCCCGCCCCGCCCCTGTCGCTTCATACGGCACCCGGAGCAGTTCGGGCACTCCTTTCGCGGCGAGGAACGTCGACACCAATGGCTTGTCACAGCGGGAACCCACTGACGCGAGGACGTTCGCCACCTCCTCGGCTCGGGTGTCCAACAGCGGGATGTACACGGCGACCACGGCGTCGACGTCCGCGGCCATCGCCGCGACGAGCGCCCGTTCGAAGTCCGCACCGCGGGCGTCTGCGCCGAGAGACGCCATGTGCTCCACTCGCAAGCCCGCTGCTGCCGCGAAATCGGCGGTGAGCAGACCGAGAGCGTCGGAGTTCCCGATCACCGCAATCCGTCGCCCATTCGGCAACGGCTGGTGAGCCACGAGCTGGCCGACGTCGAACATGTCCTCGAGGGTGTCGACCTGGATGACGCCGGCTTGTCCGAACAGAGCATCGATCGCGGACTGCGGCGCGACGGGCGACGTCACTTCGTGGCCCATCGGGACCCCCTGGGTGGTGAGCCCGGACCGCACCGCGACGATCGGTTTCTGACGCGCTACCCGACGGGCGATGCGGGAGAACTTGCGTGGGTTGCCGATGGACTCCAGATACAACAACACCACCTCTGTGGCGGAATCCTCCTCCCAGTACTGCAGCAGGTCGTTGACCGAGACGTCGGCCCGGTTCCCGGCGGACACGAATGTCGAGAGCCCGAGACCGCGTCGGGACACCGTCTCCAGAATGGTGACGCCAAGCGCCCCGGATTGAGAGAAGAAGCCAACCCGGCCCTGGGGAGGCATTGACGGGACCAACGATGCGTTGAGCGAGACTTCCTCTGCCGTATTGATCACACCGAGGCAGTTCGGGCCGACCAGCCGCAGGCCGTAGGAGCGCGCGAGCCCGACCAACGTTCGCTGTCGCTGCTTGCCTTCCTCGCCGGTTTCGGAGAAGCCGCTCGAAACCACGACCAGGCCGTGCACGCCGTTGGCCGCGCAGCCCAGCACGACGTCGTCCATCGACTCTGCCGGCACCGCGACGATCGCCAGCTCGACGCCGCCCGGAATCTCTTCGACGCTGTCGTACGCCGGCATGCCGGCCACCGAGTCTGCGGCTGGGTTGACGACGTACACCTTGCCCGCGTAGCCACCCAGCACCAGGTTGCGCACCAGCCGGCTGCCGACGGTGTCCGAGCGCCGGCTCGCGCCGATGACCGCCACGCTCGAAGGAGACAGCAACCGCTGCATTGACCGGGCTTCCGCGCGGTGCTCCCTGGACAGCATCACTCCGACAGAGGTCTCCGTGTGGTCCAGGACCAGCGTCACCGTCAGCACCTCGTCGTTGACGCCGTCGGCGATGCGATACCCCGCACTGTTGAACGTCTGGCTCATCCGGGTGTTCTGCGGCAGCATTTCAGCCACGAAACGGGCAACGCCGCACTCTCTGCCGGCTTGGGCGAGGTGCTCGAGAAGGAGCTGGCCGACACCTCGGCCCTGCTGGTCGTCTTGGACGAGGAACGCCACCTCGGCCTCGTCATCACTGACCTTGTCGAAGCGCCCGACCGCGACCATGTCCTGGGCCAGTGTGACGATCAACGCGACGCGATTGTGGTAGTCGACGCGGCTGAAGCGGTCGACGTCGCGATCCGACAGCGTCGGGTAGGAGGCGAAGAACCGTTTGTATTTCGACTCTGGCGACACGCGGGCATAGAACTCGACGAGCAGTTCGGCATCGGACGGGCGAATCGGCCGAAGCCGCGCCGCCGTCCCGTCGAGCAGCAGGACGTCGGCCTCCCAGTGCGCCGGATATGCCGGGTCGGCGTCATCATGCGCCATAGCGCCGAACCTATCCTTCGTCCATCGTCCGGGAAGGGCACCAGCGACAACCTCCCTTGACCAGGCGCAGGGCCCCGAGGATTCGCGGGTCGGTGCGCCGGATCGTCGTACCCACCGAACAGAATGGGCAGCATGGCCCGCCGCCCGCCGCCCAGTGACGAGGACTTCGACGAGCACATCGTCGACATCGACGTGCGAGACGAGATGCGCTCGAGCTATCTCGAGTACGCCTACTCCGTCATCTACTCCCGGGCTCTTCCCGACGCCCGCGACGGCCTCAAACCGGTGCAACGCCGCATTCTCTACACCATGCACGACATGGGCGTTCGGCCCGACCGCGGCCACGTCAAGAGCGCCCGCGTCGTCGGTGAAGTCATGGGACGGCTGCATCCGCACGGCGACAGCGCGATCTATGACGCGCTGGTCCGCATGGTCCAACCGTGGTCGCTGCGGCTGCCCTTGATCGACGGGCACGGCAACTTCGGCTCGCCCGACGATCCGCCGGCGGCCATGCGCTACTCGGAGTGCCGGATGGCGCCGGCGGCGCTGCCGATGACCGCTGGCATCGACGAGGACACTGTCGACTTCAAGCCGAACTACGACAGCCGCGAGCTGGAGCCCGCTGTGCTGCCTGCGGCGCTGCCGAACCTCCTGGTCAACGGCGCCAGCGGCATCGCCGTCGGCATGGCCACCAACCTTCCGCCACACAACCTGGTCGAGGTCGTGCAGGCACTCCGGCACCTGATTGCCGCTCCGGCAGCGACGCTCGACGACCTCATGCGGTTCATCCCCGGCCCAGACCTCCCGACGGGCGGCAAGATCGTCGGGCTGGAGGGCGTCCGCGAGGCGTATGCGACCGGCCGTGGCTCGTTCCGCATGCGAGCGAGCGCCCGCATCGAGAACGTCACAGCCCGCCGCAAGGGCATCGTCGTCTCCGAATTGCCCTACAACGTTGGCCCCGAACGCGTCATCGAGCGCATCAAGGCGCTCGTCCAGGCCAAGAAGCTGCAGGGCATCGCCGACGTCAAGGACCTCACCGACCGCACCAAGGGGCTGCAGCTCGTGATCGAGGTCAAGAACGGCTTCCACCCCGAGGCGCTGCTCGAGCAGCTCTTCCGCCTCACTCCGTTGGAGGAAGTGTTCGGCATCAACGCTGTCGCGCTCGTCGACGGACAGCCGCGCACGCTCGGGCTGAAGGAGCTGCTGGAGGTCTACCTCGCCCACCGTTACGACGTCGTACGCCGGCGCTCGGCGTACCGGCGGAGCCGGGCGACCGACCGGCTCCACCTGGTCGAAGCTCTGCTCATCGCGATCCTCGACATCGACGAGGTCATCCAGCTGATCCGGTCAAGCGATGACGCCGAGCAGGCAAGGCACCGGCTGATGACCGTGTTCGATCTGAGCGAGATGCAGGCGACCTACATCCTCGACATGCCGTTGCGCCGGCTGACGAAATTCTCCCGGTTGGAGCTCGACACTGAGAAGGCGCAGCTCCAGCAAACGATCGCCGAGCTGACGACGATACTGGACGACGACGCCCAGCTGCGAAGGCTGGTGGCCGACGAACTGACCGAGGCAGCCCAGCAGCACGGCTCACCACGGCGCACAGTTCTGTTGGAGTCGGCCGGTCAACCGGCAGTCAACGATCGAACTCTGGAAGTGGCCGACGACCCCTGCCTTGTGCTGCTGTCGTCTGCCGGGCTGCTCGCCCGCACGGCCGGAAATGCTCAGCTCGGCACGGGGGGCAGCCGCGCGCGGCACGACGTCGTGGTCGGTGTTGCGGCCGCCACTGCACGCGGCACCGTCGGAGTGTTGACGTCGAGTGGCCGCCTGATCAAGCTGGGAGTCCTCGACCTCCCGACGCTGCCACCGACAGCGACCGCGCCTCACCTGCAAGGCGGAGCCCCGGTCACGGAATTCGTCGGGTTGGAGAGCGGGGAGCGGGTGCTTGGCCTCACGTCGTTGACCGGCGATTCCGCCGGCATCGTGCTCGGCACTCGACATGGAGTCGTCAAACGGGTGCAGCCAGACGTCCTCGCCAACAAGGACGCTTGGCCGGTGATCCGCCTGGACGTCGCCGACGAGGTGGTCGGAGCAGTGGAGGTGCGCGCCGGTGACGACGAGGTTGTTTTCGTTACCAGCGATGCGCAGCTGCTGCGGTTCCCGCTCGACAGCCTGCGCGCCCAGGGCCGGGCGGGAAGTGGCGTGGCAGGAGTGCGGTTGTCAGCAGCACACGTCGTCTACGTCGGCACGGTGCGGAGCTCGGCCGACAACCTCGTCGCGACCGTAGCCGGGTCGGGTCACGCCCTGCCAGGCACGGAAGCAGGGAGCGTCAAGCTCACCCTGCTCACTGACTATCCGGTCCAGGGCCGCGCTACGGGCGGGGTGCGTTGTCACCGCTTCCTGCGCGGAGAAGACGTGTTGGTCAACGCTTTCGCGGGACCATCGCCGGTGCGAGCAGCAGCGTCGAGCGGCGCGCCGGTCGACGTACCCGGCGAGCTTGGCCGTCGGGACGGATCAGGCACCCCCGTGGCGCAGCCGATCGCGGCCTTCGGCTCCGGAGCTTGAGGAGTGCGGCCGTCGCCGAGCCCGCATGCATGGCACGCTGGTCGAGTGCGCACGTGGGTCATCGGGGTGTTCATGCTCGCGCTCTGGCTCACCGGTTGTTCGGGAGGGGCCGGGCCGACCAAACCCGACCAACCTCCGGCGGCTCGACTTGCCGCAGCGAAAAGGGGCTTCGACAACGCCTCCTACATCGGCTTCACGCTCACGGCGAACAGCCTCCCCTCCGGTCTGCAGGGGCTGCTCAGTGCCAGTGGCACAGGGACTCACGCTCCGGCGTTCACCGGAAACGTCAAGGTGCAAAGTGCTGTCGACTTCACGGCACCGCTCATCGCAGTCAACGGCCTGGTTTATGCCAAGCTGCCGTTCGCCGGCTGGAGCCAGCTCAATCCAAGTGACTACGGCGCTCCAGACCCGGCCAAGCTGATGGACAAGAGCTCCGGCATCTCGTCGCTACTCACCGCCACTCGAAATCCCCGCGAGGGCAGCTCGACCCGCGAGCAGGAGCACGTATACACCTCGATCACCGGCACGGTTCCCAGCGCCGCGATCCGCCGGGTGTTCCCATCAGCCGGGGAGAAGGACTTCACGGCCAACTTCTCCCTCGACGACACCAACTCGCTCGCCGGGGGAACCATCACCGGGCCGTTCTACGCGGGGTACGCCGACGTCACCTACACGCTGCAGGTGAACCTCGACGCCGATGCCGTCCACATCACCGCTCCGAACTGATCCCGCATCGGTGACACGACCCCAGTTTGCGGTCGCCCGCCGGCCGCGACTGTTGTTGGCGGTGGCCGCCGCCGCCGTCGGTTTTGCTGCTGCTGATACCTACGTGGTGGTCCTGGCGCTGCCGGACATGATGGCGTCGGTCGGACTGAACCTCGACCAGCTGCAGCGAGCGGCACCCATCGTGTCCGGCTTCCTGCTTGGGTACGTCGCGGTACTGCCCCTGATCGGCCGCATCTCCGACCTTCGTGGACGTGTTCCGGTGCTCGGCGGGTCGCTTGTCCTCTTCTCGCTTGGGTCGATGGTGACCGCGGCGTCGTACGACCTGTCCACGATGGTGGTGGGCCGGTTCCTGCAAGGTGTCGGAGGCGGCGGACTCGTCCCGGCGACCCTCGCATTGGTGGCCGACCTGTGGCCAGTGGAGCGCCGCGGCCTTCCGCTCGGGCTGGTCGGCGCGGTCCAGGAGCTGGGCAGTGTGCTCGGCCCTCTCTACGGCGCGGTGATCTTGGCCGTGTCCACCTGGCACACGATCTTCTGGGTCAACGTCGTGGCGGGTCTCGTCCTGGCCGCGACTCTGCTGGTAATCGGTGAGCCGGTGTCGGCAGCTCACCCGACTCTCTCGCCCCAGCCGGCCAGTGGTCTTGCCAGCACCGAACGGAGACCTGGCCGCTACGACTGGGCCGGAGCGCTGTTGGGGGCCACTGCCGTGGTCGGGCTGGCGTTGGTCCTGACAGCTCCGCACCGACTCACCAGCGGCCTCACCACCGGACTTGCCTACATCTCCTACGTCGGTGACACGCGATGGTCCACCCCCCTGGCCTTCGCCACCTACGCACTCGCTGTCCTATTCCTGCTCCGCGAGCTCACCGCTCCCCGCCCGCTGCTCGATCTGAGAGCCGCAGCAACGCTGCGATCAGCAGCAGATCTCCCGGGCGCCGCCCTGCTCGGTACGGCGCTGGCAGGCGTGGTGCTGGCGTTTGCGACAGCTGATCCGGCGACTGAGGTGCTGTCCCCGCTGGGCAGCTGGTTCCTGATCGCGGCCGGTGCGGCCGGTGGGTTGTTCTGGTGGCGGCAGCGAACGGCTGCCGCTCCGCTGGTCCCCCGCCGAGCGCTGACTGCTCGCGCGGCGTGGGGTTCGCTGCTCGTGAGCTTCTTCGTCGGCTCGTCGCTGATCGCTGCACTCGTCGACGTACCGGTCTTCGCTCGAGTGACCGTCTACCCGCACTCGCAGGTGGGAGCCGCTCTCGTGCTGGTGCGCCTGCTGGCGGCACTCCCGCTGGGTGCCCTCGCCGGCGGCTTCCTGCTCCGCCGAGTTCCGGTCGCGGTGTTGGCGTCGACCGGGATGGCCCTGGCTGTCGTGGCGTTTGCGTGGATGACCGGTTGGAACACGCACTCCTTGCACTCCTCGCTCGCCACCGTGCCGCTGGCGCTAGCCGGCTTCGGCTTTGGCCTCGCCATCGCTCCAGTCAACGCCGCGCTGCTCGCAGCGACTCGTGCCGACGTGCACGGTGTGGCGTCGGCCTTCCTCGTCGTGGCACGCATGGTGGGCATGCTCGTCGGTATCTCGGCACTGACCACCCTCGGGCTGCGCCGCTTCTACGCCGTCGTGGCGGACATGCCGTCGATCCAGCAGGTGTGTCACTCTCCCAACCTCTGTCACGCGTACGTCGCGCAGCTCAAACTGGCGGGTATATCGCAACTGCACGCGATCTTCGCCGGCGCTGCTGTCTGCGCAGCCATCGCCGCGCTGCTCGCCGGAACGCTGCTGCGCCGGACCGGCGTCGATGACCACCCCAGCCTCAGCGGCTACGGCGGGTAGCCCGTCAAGCGTCGATATTTTGCTCAGGAACCTGATTGGCCACGATGAAGTCCCTGCGGGGAGCAACGTCGTTGCCCATCAGCAGCTCGAAGACCCGCTCGGCGTCGGCGATGTCGTCAAGCGTGATGCGGCGCAAGGTGCGGTGACGGGGATCCATGGTGGTCTCAGCCAGCTGATGCGCGTCCATCTCTCCCAAGCCCTTGTAGCGCTGCACCGGGTCCTTCCAGCGCACTCCCTTTTTCACGAGCTCGGCCAGTCGCCGCTGCAGTTCATCGTCGGAGTACGTGTAGAGATATTTCGGCATCCCCTTCTTCGGATTTGCCACCTCCACCCGGTGCAGCGGGGGCACAGCGGAGAAGACCCGACCCGCCTCCAGCAGCCCGCGCATGTGCTTGTGGAACAGCGTTGCGAGCAAGCAGCGGATGTGGGCACCGTCGGTGTCGGCATCAGCCATGAATATCACTTTGCCGTACCGCGCCGAGTCCAGATCGAATGTGCGTCCGCTCCCCGCACCGACCACTTGGATGATCGCTGCGCACTCAGCGTTGTGCAGCATTTCTCCCGGCGACTTCTTCTGGGTGTTGAGGATCTTGCCGCGGATCGGCAACAGCGCCTGGTATTCGGAGTCTCGTGCCAGCTTCGCCGTGCCGAGCGCTGAGTCGCCCTCCACAATGAAGAGTTCGCTCCGGTCGACGTCGTTGCTACGGCAGTCGGCGAGCTTGGCCGGCAAGGCGCTGGATTCCAGCGCGTTCTTCCGGCGCTGCGTGTCGCGCTGCTGACGGGCCGCGACGCGGGTGCGCGCCGCACCGACAACCTTCTCCATGAGTGCTCGCGCTTGCGTCTTGTCGGCCCTTCGGGTAGCGGTGAGGAAACCGCGCAGCTCGGCCGAGACGATCCGCGACACGATCCGCGAGGCTGCGGGAGTGCCCAACACCTCCTTGGTCTGCCCCTCGAACTGGGGCTCAGCGAGCCGCACGGTGACGACCGCGGTCAGGCCCTCGAGGATGTCTTCCTTGACCACGTCTGGCTCACCCGTGCGCAGCAACCGGGTCGAGCGGATGACCTCGTTGAATGCCTTCGTGAGAGCCCGCTCGAAGCCGGCCACGTGGGTGCCCCCTTTGGGGGTTGCGATCACGTTGACGAAGGATCTGATCTCGGTGTCGTAGCCCGCGCCCCAACGAAGCGCCACATCGACCATGAGCTCACGCTCCACGTCGCGGGGTGTCATGTGTCCGGCGTCGTCGAGCAGGGGCACTGTCTCGGTGAACGACTCGGCCCCCTGCAGCCTGAGCACTTCGGTTACCGGCTCGTCGGTGGCCAAGAACTCGCAGAATTCGGCGATGCCGCCGTCGTGCCGGAAGGTCTCGGTCGCGGGCTCGGAGCGCTCGTCGCGGACGGTGATCGAGAGGCCAGACACCAGGAACGAGGTCTGTCGTGCCCGTGTGACCAGCTCGTCGTAGGCGAACACCGCGTCGTCGGTGAAGATCTGCCGGTCCGGCCAGAACCGGACGCGCGTACCGCTGATTCCTTTGCGCACGCGTCCCACCTTCTGCAGACCACCCCCCGTGGTGAAGTCGGCGGCAACGCCTTCGCCGGCGAAGCCGCCTGCCACCCCCCGGCGAAAGCACATCAGCCAGCTGGCCGGGGACCGGTCGACCTGCACATCGAGGCGCGCCGACAACGCGTTGACCACGGATGCGCCGACGCCATGAAGCCCTCCGGTCGCGACGTACGAGCCGCCTCCGAACTTGCCGCCAGCGTGCAGCTTCGTATAGACGACCTCGACCCCGCTCAGACCGGTCTTGGGCTCGATGTCGACCGGGATCCCCCGTCCGTCGTCGTGCACCTCTGCCGAACCGTCAGCGTGCAACACGACTTCGATCGCCCGGCAGTAGCCGGCCAGGGCTTCGTCGACACCGTTGTCGATGATCTCCCACAGACAGTGCATGAGTCCGCGCGTGTCGGTCGAGCCGACGTACATGCCCGGACGCTTGCGAACCGCCTCCAGGCCCTCGAGGACGAGCAGGTGGCGGGCGTTGTACGACGAGTCGACGGCAGACCCTCGAACAGCCACCTCCAGCCTCCTCGCATCACGCGTTACTACGATCACACCGGGTCCGAAAGACCTGCTTGGGCAGGGCCCCGCCTGTGTGCCGGCGAGTCCACCCGACCCTACGTCGCTCCTCCGACGGCGGACCGGAACCCACGCCGAGACGACGACACGCCTGCTTCGATTTGGTGGTACCTCCGTGAAATGGCACGGTGGAAGGGCCACGATGCGTCGTAGGATCGCTCCCTGGGTTTGGTGAGGCGAGATCCGGACGGGGGGAATGTCGGCCCCGGATGTGATGTTGGGAAAGACGAACGCCGCACCGCCGGTCCACACAAGAGAGGCACACGTGACTACAGCAGTCGCTCCAAGTCCCCAGTTCACCGCTCTTGACCGGTGCGACCGTTGCGGTGCCCAGGCTTACGTTCGCGTCGAGCTGTCCAGCGGTGGCGAGCTGTTGTTCTGTGCCCACCACGCCCGCGAGCACGCCGACAAGCTGCAACAGGTGGCCGCCGCGATCCAAGATGACACCGGCCGCCTGGCCACCCCGTCCGAAGCCGGGGGCACAGAGCGCTAGCCGGTCAGCGGTGACAACGGCCGGGGTCGTTCTCACCGGTCTGCTGATCGCCGTCGGGCTCGTCGGCATCCTGGCGCCCGCGCTGCCGGGCAGCCTCATCGTGCTGGGGGCAATCTTGCTCTGGGCCTCCGAGGTTGCGCAAACCTCCAGCTGGGCCATCTTTGCGCTGGCTGCCGCCGTCATCGCTGTTGCTCAGGTCGCCAAGTACGCGCTCCCGCATCGACGGATGACGGGCGCTGGAGTGCCCCGAGCCTCCATGCTCGTCGGTGCTCTTCTAGGGATCATTGGCTTCTTCGCCGTGCCGGTCGTGGGTCTCTTCCTGGGCTTTGTCGTCGGCATCTATGCTGCCGAGCGGCGCCGACTGGGAAGCCGCAGTTCCGCGAGCGCCTCCACCCGCTCGGCCCTGCGCGCCGTTGGTTTGTCGGTGTTTGTGGAGCTTTGCGGGGGGCTGATCGCTGCGGCCCTGTGGGTGTTCGGCGTACTCTTCACAGGGTGAAGGCCGCCACGCTGAGTCGCCTGTTCGACTCGTGTGTCTTCCTCACCGGTGCCATCGTCGGCGCCGCCGCGCTGGTATTGCTGGTCGTTGACCGCAGCCTTGCCGATCCGGCGTACTTTCTTGGGATTCCGCTGATCATGGTCATGGGTTGGTTTCCCATGCTTATCGGGCGGACAGGCGGTGGCATCGAGATCGCCTTCGACTCCTGCGTCTTGATCTTCCTCTCGCTCATCACCACCCCGGTGCAGGCGCTGGCCGTATGGTCCGCCGGGTTGACCTTGGGTCAGGTGCTGACCGACAAACGGCGTTCGACGAAAGCGTTCAACACCGGGCTCGGCATCATGGCCGGCGGCCTGGCGCTGCTGGTCATTGCCATGACGCGCGGCCCGGAGCGCAACTCGCTGCGTGAGCTCCTGGCCGTTGGTCTCGGCGCCGCCGTGTACTTCCTCGTCGATTTCGTGGTGTCGGCGGTGTCCCTCAGTCTCGACGAGCGGACGAGCATTCGACGGGAACTCACGCCAACCGGAGTGCTGCCACCAATGGCAGCGTTCTTGGGCATTGCTTCGTTGGGCTATCTGGGAGCACTGGTGGTTCGGGCGCTGGGGGTGGGGACACTGCCACCGTGGTCCGCCGCGCTCCTCGTCGTACCGGTGGCCACCATCCTGGTCGCCTCGCGCGCGCAGTCTCGCGGCAGCGAGTACGCCAGGCGGCTGCGTGTGCTACTCACCACGGCCATCCGTGTGCAGACGGTCACCACCACTCCTGAAGTCCTTGAGGAGCTGCGGGTCGGCGCTTGTGACCTGCTCCGCGATGCCCGCACCCGACTGAGCAAGGATCCGCCGAGCCAGGACGAGATCGGAGTGCCCGTCAAGGGCGGCGGCGAGCGGTTGTGGATCGTCTCCCCTGCTCTGAACCGTGCCCGCTCGACCGCCAAGGACGACCAGCAGGGGCTCGCCGCACTGGTCGCGCTGGCCGAGGACGCGTTTGCCCGGCTACGCCTGAGCGACGCCATGGCGCATCTGGCTTGGCACGACCCGCTGACCGGTCTGGCCAACCGCTCGCTGTTCCTGGACCGGGTTGAGCACGCCATGCAGTTGCAGATCCGACGCGGGGGTCAGCTCGCTGTCTTGTTCTGCGACCTCGACGGCTTCAAACGAGTCAACGACCTTTTCGGGCACGCGGCTGGTGACGAGCTGCTCATCGAGGTGGCGCGACGCATCCGGTCGAGTGTCCGGCAGACGGACACGGTCAGCCGGCTCGGCGGCGACGAGTTTGCGGTGCTGCTTGAAGAGATCCGAGACGCCGACGAGGTCGACAGTGCATGCCAACGGATCCTCCAGGGTGTCCGTGCCCGCTCGATGGTGGCCGGTGAGGACATCGCCGTGACCACCACGATCGGAGTCGCGGTGTCGGGGAACGCGACGTCCGCCGATGCGCTGCTCAGCCAGGCTGACATGGCGATGTATTACGGGAAGGCTCACGGGAAGAACCGGTACGAGTGCTACCAGCTTTCGTTCGGCGACGAGCGGCTTCAGCGGATCGAGCTGGTGGAGACACTTCGACGCGCCGTGGAATCCAAGAACCTCGAGGTCTACTACCAGCCCGTCGTCGACCTGCGCACCGAAGAAATATTCGGGGTCGAGGCGCTCGTGCGATGGCGTCGCGACGGTGCGCTGGTGCCGCCTGAGTTGTTCATTCGGACAGCGGAGGAGAGCGGACTGATCGTGGGGCTGGGTGACATCGTTCTGGACCTGGTCACCCGCGATGCTCCGCTTCTCGTACGAGCTGCGGGCCGCGCCCTGAGCGTCGGTGTGAACGTGTCGGCACAGCAGCTCCAGCGCGAGGATTTCGCCGATCAGGTGCGCGCTGCTCACGAGCTGATGGGCGACGTGAACCTCATCCTCGAGGTGACCGAGCGTGACTTCGTCGACAATGACCCGCAGACGCTGGCTGGAATGACGGCACTCGCCAAGGCCGACATCCGGTTCGCCATCGACGACTTCGGGGTGGGTTTCTCGTTGATCGGCTACTTGCAACGCCTGCCGGTCAGCATCTTGAAGATCGACAAG
>JBBPZH010000091.1:0-3288 GCA_038198965.1 Propionibacteriales bacterium | reverse complement strand
GCGCGCTTTCGAACCTGGAGCCGGGGTCCGGTGGTGCTAGCCCAACTGATCCAGCTGGGTGTCGCGTGGAGCTTCCATGGCGGCTCGACCGACTGGGTCGCCGTACTGCTCGCAGTGCCCGCCCTGCTGGTGCTCTTCGTGGTGCTGGCGCCGTCGACAACGAGTGCGCTGTACGCCGACGGCAGCCCCGGCGACGACCCGCCGGCGTCGAGCGCCTAGCTCGCGGCTTTGGTCTCGGCGAAGATCTTCGCGATTTCGTCGATCTTGCCGAGCAGCTGGTCGGCTACATCGGCGTCGAACGCACCCTTGACGCCGGTCGCGCCGGCCAGCTTGGTCGCCTCGTTGAAGAGGGTGTGGAGATTCGGGTACTTCTCGAAGTGCGGCGGCTTGAAGTAGTCGGTCCACAGCACCCACAGGTGGTGCTTGACCAGCTCCGCCCGCTCCTCCTTGATGATGATCGCGCGGGTGCGGAAATCGGGGTCGTGATTGTCAGCCACCTTGCCGATGATCATCTTGATCGACTCCGCTTCGATGCGAGCCTGAGCGGGGTCATAGACGCCGCAAGGCAGATCGCAGTGGGCGGAAACTTCCAGCGTCGGAGCGAAGAAGCGTGTGAGCATCGAAGGTCCTCTTCTCGGTCGGTCGTGAGCCTTGTCAGACTAGGCCGACCCTACCCGCCCGTGCGGAGGAGTGACGTGGCCCCATCGCGCGTGGGTTTCGCCGTCGTACGAGGCGATTCGATGCGCCCAACACTTCGGCCGGGAGACCGGCTACTCATCCGTTACGGAGCCGCTCCGCGACCTGGGCAGCTCGTGGTTGTTCAGCTTCCTGGTCGTCCGATCGCGGTCAAGCGAGCGCTGCGCCGGTTGCCCGACGGCTGGGACGTGCGGAGCGACAACGCGGCAGCCGGTACCGACTCGCGGACGCTTGGAGCGATACCCGCGGATGCAGTGATCGCGGTTGTCGTGTGCCGACTCTGGCCGCCGCAGCGCCGACCGGAGCCACCAGTAGTCTGACGCGATGCTCGCCGCCTATGCCGCCTCAATTGACGCCGGTGAACCGCTCGCTGGGCTTGAGGTGGGCGAACGCCCCGAACCGGCGGTTCCCAAGGGCTGGGTCAGAGTGCAGGTCAAGGCAGCCTCGATCAATCACCACGACCTGTGGTCACTGCGGGGCGTCGGGCTGAGGGCCGACCAGCTGCCGATGACCTTGGGCTGCGATGCAGCAGGCGTTGATGACGACGGCAATGACGTGATCGTCCACGCTGTGATCAGCGACCCAGACTGGTCCGGTGACGAGACGCTCGACCCGCGCCGGTCGCTGCTGTCCGAGCGCTACGCCGGGACCCTCGCGGAGTGCGTCGTGGTGCCGCGGCGCAACGTCGTACCCAAGCCGGCGTCGCTGACGTTCGAGGAGGCCGCCTGCCTGCCGACGGCCTGGTTGACGGCGTACCGGATGTTGTTCACGCAGGCGTCGCTGCGGCCCGGCGACACGGTACTCATCCAGGGCGCCGGTGGTGGCGTTTCGACGGCTCTCGTGACGCTCGCGGCAGCCGCTGGCCTGCGGGTGTTCGTCACGAGCCGCGACGCGGCGAAACGCAAGCGGGCGGCCGAGCTGGGCGCTTCCGAGGTCTTCGAGGCTGGTGTCCGGCTGCCGTACCGCGTCGATGCGGTGATGGAGACGGTCGGCGCCGCCACCTGGAGCCACTCCGTCAAGGCGCTACGGCCAGGCGGCACGCTTGTCGTCTCGGGTACAACGTCAGGCGCTGATCCCGCGTCGGCCGAGTTGACTCGTATCTTCTTCCTGCAGCTGCGCGTGCAGGGCTCCACCATGGGCACCCGCGCGGAGCTCGAGCGGCTGGTGGCGATGCTCGACGTCACCGGCGCCAGCCCGCTCATCGATCGGGTGCTGCCGTTGAGAGACGCGCGGCAGGGCTTCTCGGCTCTGCTGGCTGGCGAGGTCTTCGGCAAGGTCGTGATCACGGCCTAGCGTCTTAGGGAGTCGTGAGCTAGCTGCGGACGGTCGCAAGGCTCTTCTCGGAGCTGTCAGGGTGGCGCGAGCGTGGAGCTGTTCACTAGACCCTGACAACTCAGAGGGTGCGCCGGCCCGGTCAGCCGGTCGGGAGGTTCCACCAGTCGAGGCACGACGCGCCCGAGCAGTTCTTAAGTCGGTGCAGCTGTTTGGTCAGACGGTGCTGGACACCCGCGTACGCCGGCTGCCCAGCGACGCTGCGCATCTCGTAGGGGTCGTGGCGCCGGTCGTACAGCTCGACGTCGCCGCCTCGCCACACCAGCAACGTGTAGCGGTCGGTGCGCACGCCTCGGTAGAGCCAGCCCGCGGACGTGGAGTTGAGCGGACCGGCTTCCAACGGCACCACCCGGTTCCTCGTGTCGGGTACGTCGCCGCGAGCCAGCGGCAGCAGTGACTGCCCGTCGAGCAGCCGGCCCGGGGTGGCGCCGGCGGCGTCGGCGATTGTGGCGGCGAGGTCGACCATCGTGACCGCCTGGTTGCGCACCTGACCGGCTGGGATGCCGGGCCCAGTCACGACGAGCGGCACGCGTACCGACGGCTCGTAGCCCAAGATCTTGTTGACCCAGCGGTGTTCCCCGATCTGGATGCCGTTGTCGGAGGTGAAGATGAGATAGGTGTTCTTGTACTGGCCGGTGGCCTTGAGCTCGGCGACCAGATGGGCGACCGCCCGATCGACCGACTGCAGGGCCTCGATGCGCAGGATGCGATCCTGGTACAGCGCAGTCAGCCGATCGGGCCCGAGCAGGGGCAGCCGCTGCATGAAGCGGCCCTTGTCGCTCATGTTCGCTTCGTTGACTGACGGGTCGACGGGCAGCACCAGGTGGTTCATGCTGCCGAGGTCGCCGTACGCCGGCGGTGGCGGATGCCAGCACGTGTGCGCTCCCGGCGGGCGGTCAGTCGGTGCACATTCAGAGTGCGGGGCTACGAACGACGTCCACATGAAAAAGGGCCGGTCGCTGGAGGCGAAGGAGTCGATGAGGTTCGTCGTTCGGGCGTCGAAGAGATTCGTCTGGTAGATCTGCGGGTGAGCGGTCACCTGACCCAGTTGGTTCGTGGTCACAGAGTTGTAGTTGTAGACGTTGCCGACTGACCCGTCCCAGTTGTCCCAGCCCGGCGGGATCTCCAGTGGGTCACGGGAGCCGTACTCGTTGAGGTACTTGCCCATGAACGCCGTCGCGTAGCCGGCGTCGTGCAGCCAGACCGGCAGCGTGTTGGTGCTGTCGAGCTTGTAGTAGCCCCCGCGCGGCCACGCATTGC
>JBBPZH010000090.1:0-50576 GCA_038198965.1 Propionibacteriales bacterium | reverse complement strand
TCCTCATCCTGGGACGGCCACTCCTCATCCTGGGACGGCCACTCCTCATCCTGGGACGGCCACTCCTCATCCTGGGACGGCCACTCCTCATCCTGGGACTAAGTGACTGAACCGCTCGCTCCGGGCGCGCCGACGCATCCGGCACACTGCTGAAACCAGCGCAACCGTCACATAAGCAGTACCGTCGGCACATGGCGGTGGGCCCACGACGTTGGCGGTTTGTCCGGGCGCCAGCGCGTCGAACTGGCTCAACAGCTGTGGCTAGCCCGCGAAGGGCCGCAACCCGTCGCGGGCTTGTTCTCGTCAGCCTCGGACTCCTCATCGCCGCCGCGGCGCTAACGCTGCTTGCGGTTTCTCACTACCCGGCACCACCCGCCGCGGACAGCAACTGGTCCCCGCCCGCCAGCAGACTTTGGGCGGCGTTCATCGTGGGTGGGTTGCTGGTCGCGTTACACGCCCGACCTCGGCGTGGCATTGCAGCACGAAACAGCGTCGAGAGCATCCAACTCGACGAAGTCCTCTTCGTGCCCGCGCTGGTCATGCTCGTTCCATGGCAGACGATTTGTGTCATGGTCGCCGCGACACTCGCGGGCAGCATCCGGGCCCGCCGGGACTGGGTCAAAGCAGCCTTCAACCTCGGTCAAATACTGTTTGCTACCGTCGTAGCCCTGACGGTGGTTCATCTCGTCGGTGTAACACCCACCGCCACGCCCAGCATCATCGAAGCGGCGGCGGGCATGCTCGGCGCCTTTGCATTCACGGCGGTCTCAGCTCTTTGCGTGCGTCTTATGGTGTCCTTTGCGAGTGGGGCACCCCTGATCGGGCTGATCACTGAGATCACCGGGCGCCTCCTACCGTGGACCGGCGCCGTCATGCTCGGTGGCATCGGCGTCATTGCGGTCGGGGCCAGTTGGTGGTCTGCGCTGCTTGTTCTCGGTGTGGTTGCCTTCGTTCATCGCGCGTACGCCGCCAGCGTCACCGAACAAGCAGCGCGCCAGCAATCGGAGCGCCTACAACAGGCGATCGGGTCACTGCGCTCACGTACCGACCCGGAGACTGTGCGTGAGCAACTCCTTACGACTGCTCAAAGCTTGCTCGGCGCTGGCGCTGCAGAGATTGTGTCCGACAGCGAACCCGATCCGTCGCGGTCACTCAGCGCACCGCTGTACCACGGCGAGCGCCTGCGAGTCACTCAGCGGCGCGGAGTGGACTCCTGGGAAGACCGGGATCGTAATACCTTGCTGACCCTGGCGGGGGTGGCCGGTGACGTACTCCGCTCGGTCGAGCTCATAACGCGTCTGCGCACGATTACCAACTCGCAAAGCGAGGGGGTCATCGCCCTGGACCTGGACGCTCGGATCACGTTCGTCAATCCAGCGGCTGTATCTATGCTCCAAGCAGACGACCCCAGCCTGCTGCTTGGTCAGCGCGTCCAGGACAAGCTCCAACTCCGGCAACGGCGTTCGCTGCTGGACTTCGCCTCCATGGTCAAGGACGCAGCGGTCGCGCAGGATGCTGACGCCACGCTGGGGCCACCCGACGGGGAGACACTCGACATCGCCTACAGCATGACGCCGTTGCGCGCAGAGGGCGTCCACGTTGGTGCCGTCCTCGTGCTGCGGGATGTAACGGAGCGCCGCGCCTTCCAGGACGAGTTGGCTTGGCGCGCGGTGCACGACGAACTGACCAGGCTGCCCAACCGCCGGCTGCTCCTCGACCGGCTCGATCATGCGCTGATCCGCTCGACGAACTCCGGCCTGCAGCACGGTCTGCTCTTCCTTGACCTCGACCGCTTCAAGCTTGTCAACGACTCTTATGGTCACCTCGTCGGCGATCGGCTGCTCATGCAGGTCGCTAACCGCCTCCAAAGCGGCCTCTCCCCAGCCGACTCGATTGCGCGGCTGTCAGGCGATGAGTTCGTCGTCCTCGTGGAAGACATCGACACGATCGACAAGGCGTCGGCCGTCGCAGAGCGCTTGCTGCAGATGCTGCAAGAGCCCTTTGACGTCGACGGCCGGCACATCTTCATGTCCGCCTCGATCGGTGTCGGGATGACCCGCGCGGGAGACGACCGCGACAACGCGCTCGCGGCGGTCGACTCGGCGGCGTACGCCGCGAAAGCATCTGGGCGGAACTGCTACCGCATCGCCAGCGACGCCGTCGTCGACCGTACCCGCGCCCGGCTCGACCTCGAAGTCAGCTTGCGGCAAGGGCTCGACGAGAACGAGCTCGAGTTGCACTACCAGCCGATCGTCACCACCGACGACGAGGAAATCATCGGAGTCGAGGCGCTGGTCCGGTGGCAATCGCCGCGCCGGGGCTTGCTGACCCCGCAGCAGTTCGTCCCGCTCGCCGAGGAGACTGGCCTCATCGTGCCAATGGGGCGGTGGGTGCTCGAAGAGGCGTGCGGCGCTCTGCGGGAGTGGACCCTGGCAAATCCGCGACGCAGGCCACTCACAGTCTCCGTCAACCTCTCGGCTTTGCAGTTCGCGCAGCACCAGCTGGTCGAGCATGTCGCCATGACGCTCGGAGCAACAGGGCTGCCGGCGTCGCAGCTGTGCCTCGAGATCACCGAGACGGTCCTGATGAGTGATACCACCGCCACTCAGGCCACGCTGGAAGCGCTCCACCGGCTCGGAGTCAAGGTGGCAATCGACGACTTCGGCACCGGCTACTCCTCCCTGTCTTACCTGAAGCGTTTCCCAATCGACGTGGTGAAGCTCGACCGGACCTTCGTCGAAGGCATCGTCACCGATCCAGCCGACACCGAGATCGCCAACGCCATCATCCGACTGGCTGGAGCCTTGCGTATGACCACTGTCGCCGAAGGCGTCGAGACAGACACACAGCGACGGATGCTGGCCCAACTTGGCTGCCCCCTCATGCAGGGTTTCCTGATGTCTCGCCCGCTGCCGGCTGACCAGTTCTTGGAGTTCTGGCGCTCTGGGGAAGACGACCCCAAGGTCGCCGACCTCCAACGGCATCGGGCTCAACGGCGCTACCAGCGCCGCGGACTGTAGGCGGCAGCTCCCCCTTTCGATCACCGCCTAGGCGAGCAGCCACCGCCCTGCTCCGGGGCTCCTGTGTGCCCGCCGACCGGCACCGGGCTCTCCTCACTCGACGCGGTGGATAATGAGCCTCTTCAGCTAGTGAGGAGCACCCGTGTCAGACGAAGCTCAGTCCCCCGCTGCACCGTCCCCCGAAGCACCGTCCCCCGAAGCCCCGTCCCCCGCTGCACCGTCCCCCGAAGCTCAGTCCCCCGCTGCCCTTCCGGAGCGATTCCGCCCCGCGACCTATCCGGTCCCGGCAAGTGACGCGTTGGTGTCCTTCATGCGCACGGGTTGGGCCGACGGCGACGACCACGTACGCCGTCTTGAGGTGGCGACGCTGGCGCAGGCCCGTCGACAAGCGCTGAACCAACGGTTTTCCGGTGAGCGTCTCGTCATCCCGGCGGGGCCGCTCAAGCCGCGCGCCAACGACACCGACTACCGGTTCAGAGCCGACACGGCGCACGTCTACTTGACCGGCAACCAGACCTCCGACGCCGTACTCGTCCTCGACGACGGCGATCCGACGCTGTTCTTCCGACCACGGCACGCCAAGAGCGACGACGCGTTCTGGCGCGACGGTCGCTACGGCGAAGCTTGGGCCGGCCGCAGACTGTCACTTTCCGAGGCCGCCGAGGTGTACGGCATCCCGTGCCGGCACATTTACGAGCTTCCAGACGCGCTGCGGGCAACTGGACCTACCCGGGTGCATCGAGGCGTCGACCCGGACGTCGATGCGCTCGTGCCAGCGGCATCTGATCCCGCCGCCGACCGGGAGCTCGCCGTCCACATGTCCGAGATGCGTTTGGTCAAGGACGAGTGGGAGATCGCGCAGATGCAGGATGCCATCGATTCGACGTTGATGGGGTTCGAGGATTCCGTCCGTGAGTGGGACAACGTCCGGCGCTACGGCGAGCGCTGGATCGAGGGGACGTTCTGGCGGCGCGCGCGTGCTGCCGGCAACGACGTGGGCTATGAGTCCATTGTCGCCAATGGTCCGCACGCCACCACCCTGCACTGGATCGAGAACAGCGGCCCGGTCTCCCCCGGGCAGCTGATCCTGCTCGACATGGGAGTAGAAAACCGGTCGCTCTACACCGCCGATGTGACGCGAACCCTTCCGGTGTCGGGTCGGTTCACGGCTGAGCAGCGATCGCTGTACGAACTCGTCTTGGCGGCGCAGGAGGCCGGCATGGAGGCGGTCAAGCCGGGCGCTGCCTACCGTGACTTCCACCAGGCGGCAATGACGGTGCTGGCGCACGGCTTGGCCGAGCTGGGGATCTTGCCGTGCTCGGCTGAGGAGGCGCTCGACAAGGACAGTGGCGTCTACCGCCGGTGGACGCTGCACGGAACCGGTCACATGCTGGGGCTCGACGTGCACGACTGCTCAGCCGCTCACAATGAGGCGTACCTCGACGGCAAGCTCGAGCCCGGCATGGTGCTCACCGTCGAACCCGGCCTGTACTTCCAGTCCAGCGATGAGTTGGTACCGGCGTCGCTGCGCGGCGTCGGCATCCGCATCGAGGACGACGTACTCGTCACCGAAGACGGCTGCCGCAATCTGTCTGGCGGGCTGGCTCGCACGGCTGACGACGTCGAGGCGTGGATGGCTGGTCTGCTGCCGGTTGAGCTCTCGGCGCGATGACCGGGCATACTCCGCTCCAGCCCGAGGTACGTCGACTTGCGCTGAGGTGTTCGGTCGACGGCCGTCAGAGGTACAAGCCGGTCTGGCCGTCACCGAGCCGCTCGGCAGCGGCTGCGTGCAGGTCGCGTTCGCGCAGCAAGACATAGGCGTCTCCGCGAACCTCGACCTCCGCCTTGTCCTCGGGGTCGAACAGCACCCGATCGCCCACCTCGACGCTGCGTACGTTCGCACCGACCGCGGCGACTCGAGCCCAGGCCAGGCGGCGGCCCATGGTGGCCGTTGCAGGGATCACGATGCCGGCGGACGACTTACGCTCCCCCGCTTCGGCGTCAAGGCTCACCAGAACCCGGTCGTGCAGCATCCGGATCGGAAGCTTGTCGGCACCAAGAGCGGGTCTGCGGCTCATCGTGAGGTGCGGAGCCCGCTCAGCGGGCGAGCTTGCGGATGACCAGCACCACCGCGATCACTCCGGCTGCAACAGCCGCAGCTTTCGTGACGTTGTCGGTGTTCGTCGTGCCGTCCGGCTGCACGAAAAGCGCCTTAGTGCTCGCGATCTGCCGCTCCACGATGGTCTTCGGTTGCACCCGGTAGACGAGTGTGTCGATGGTGCTGGCCAGGCGGTTGCGCGTGACGGCGATGTCGGTGGCGATCTGGTCGGGCGTCCGCGGCCCAGCTGCGATGCTCAACGAGTCCTCCTCGGATGGGGTGCAGACTCAGTGTTCCATGAACGCCAGTCCATTCGGTGATTCAGCCACCGTTCCAGCGAAGGATCCGACGCCTACGTCGCCGCAGCGACGTGTCCTGCAGTGACACTTGATGTCTCACTACATCGCTGACACCTGGCCGGCTGGGGGCGCGCGACCTCAGCCGGCCAGGTCGGTGGACCACCGCTCTTCGATCCGGCCAAGTCGCCAGACGGCGAGAGCCAGCGCCCACGCGACGACGAACAGGCCGACGATGGCGTATCCGGCGTAGTCCAACGGGATGTTGGCCACCGTCGCAAGCGGACCGGACTGGATGTTCGCCTGCTCGGCGACGACGCTGGCCAGCTCGATGGTTCCGATGACGAGTGCCACGGCGACGGAGAGGGAGGTGATCGTGATGTTGTAGAACACCTTGCGGACGGGCCGGGCGAACGCCCAGCCATAGGCCGCGTTCATAAAGACGCCGTCGATGGTGTCCATCAGGCACATGCCGGCTGCAAACAGCACCGGGAGTACCAAAATCGCGTAGAAGGGAAGGTCGAACGCGGCCGCGCCGCCGGCCAGCACGAGCAGGCCTACCTCGGTCGCGGTATCAAAGCCCAGTCCGAACAGGACGCCGACCGGGTAGATGTGCCAGGGCTTGCGCACAGATCGGGTGAGCCCGCCGAGGAAGCGGTTCATGAAGCCACGTTTGTTCAGCTGCTGCTCGAGCTGCTCCTCGTCGTAGGCGCCCCGGCGCATCTGGAGGAAGACCTTGATAATGCCGACCAACACGGCGAGATTGAGCATCCCGAGGAGCCAGAGGAAGGCACCGGACACGGAGGCGCCGATCACACCGGTGACCGAGTGCAACGTGGAGTCGGTGTGCGCCACCGGTCCGGCGACGGCCTTCAACCCGACCGACAGCAAGAGCGCCAGTCCGAACACCACGGTCGAGTGGCCGAGGGAAAACCAAAAACCCACCGATAGCGGTTGCTTGCCGGAAGGCGTGGCTGCGTTGTCGGCGATGAGCTTGCGGGTCGTGTTGTCGACCGCGGCGATATGGTCGGCGTCGAATGCGTGACGCAGCCCGAAGGTGTAGGCCAGAACTCCGACGCCGACGCCGAAGATCGGATGGTCCCCACCGATTCTAAAGTGCTGGGGAACAACCAGACCGAGCAGAACCGCAATCCCGACGACGTGCAGCAACACGATGAAGCCGACCATGCCGCTGAGCGACGTCCAGTCGGAGCGACTGAGGGTGTCACGAAACCCCCGGAACGAGGACGAGGTCGCACCGACAGCGACCCGGCCGCGCTCGCACCCCGCTGCGTGGGCTCGGACGGCCATGCATCGCCTCGCTGTCGCGGTCGCTACTTTCAGGCGACGGACCCGAACGTTCCCCTGCCGTTACGATCCGGTCGCCGCCGGCTTATTGCAAACCATATGCAATAAGGGACGCCTGGCATAGCCCCGAGTGCTCCGGAACGCACTCCTGAGCCGTCCTAGGATGGCGCGAGCACACGGGGCCGTAGTCCAACGGCAGAGACACACGGTTTAGGTCCGTGCCAGTGTGGGTTCAACTCCCACCGGCCCCACGGGCGATTTCCGTCGTGCCGGCTATGAAAGAACCCAGGACGCGACGATCGGCGCAATGGCCCGCAACGCTTGTCCCCGATGGCTGATGGCGTCCTTCTCCGTTTCGCTCAGCTCGGCTGACGTACGTCGTTCACCGTTGGGCATGAAGATGACGTCGTACCCGAAGCCGTTGCTTCCGCGCGCGTCCCTGGTTATGCGTCCCCTCATGACACCGGTCTCGACGTGCTCCTCGCCGCTGGGTAGACACAATGCGACCGCGCAGCAAAACTCCGCACCACGCCGATCGGTGGGTACGTCCTGCAGCTGGTCGAGCACCAGCGAGTTGTTGGCAGCGTCGTCCTTGGAAACCCCGGCCCAGCGCGCCGACAACACTCCTGGCATGCCGCCGAGCGCGTCGACGCAAAGGCCACTGTCATCGGCGAGCGACACCAGCCCGGTGGCGGCAGTCCCGGCTCGGGCCTTCAGCAGCGCGTTTCCCGCAAAGGTCTGCTCGGTCTCACGCGGTTCGTCGTACGCCGCCACGTCGTCGAGACCGACGATGTCGATCCCGGGCACCGACGTGGTCAAGATCCGCCGCAGCTCGGCCAGCTTCGTGTGGTTGCGAGAGGCCAAAAAGACGCGGGTCATGCACCCAGCGCGGCGGCTTGGGCGGCAGTCAGCTCGGCGCAACCTTTGGTCGCGAGATCGAGCAGCTGGTCGAGCAACCTGCGATCGAAGGGATCGCCTTCAGCGGTGCCTTGCACCTCGACGAAGCGGCCCTCCCCGGTCATGACGACGTTCATGTCTGTCTCGGCGCGCACGTCCTCCTCGTAGGGCAGGTCGAGTCGGGGCTCGCCGTCGATCACACCGACTGACACTGCAGCCACCGACCGCGGCAGGGGGTCTCCGACAAGTGCGCCCTTGGCCCGCAGGTCGGCGACGGCGTCGCTCAGGGCGACGTACGCGCCGGTGATGGCGGCCGTCCTCGTGCCACCGTCGGCCTGAAGGACGTCACAGTCGAGCACGATGGTGTTCTCGCCGAGCGCCCGGTAGTCGATCGCCGCACGCAGTGACCGCCCGATGAGCCGGGAGATCTCATGTGTGCGCCCGCCGATGCGGCCCTTGACCGACTCGCGATCTGAGCGTGTGTGCGTCGCCCCAGGCAGCATGGCGTACTCGGCGGTCACCCAGCCGAGCCCGGAGTCCTTCCGCCAACGGGGTACGCCGACAGTGGCGCTCGCCACGCAGAGCACCCGAGTGCGACCGAACTCCACGAGCACCGACCCCGCCGCGTGGTCGAGCCAGTGTCGGGTGAGGGTCACCGGCCGCATCTCGTCCGCGCGCCGGCCGTCGGCGCGGGAGCTGGGATCCGCGGCGCTGGAAGCCGCCGCGACGCCGGCTCCGGAGCTGAGGTCGATTGATGCGCTCGTGCCAGTAGTGCCGCTCGTCATGTCCGGCACCCTATCCGGCAGTTCCGCCACTGCCCGACCGTCGCCGGCGTACCTCTCAGACGTCGAACACTGCACCCGGCTCAGCCAAGGAGGTTTCACCACCGAAATGCGGGGTGGCCTCAGTGAGCACGTCCGCCGGGGCATACCACGGCGGGATGTGGGTCAAGATCAACCGCCCAACTTGCGCGCGCGCTGCCACGTCGGCGGCCTGTGGGCCGGTCATGTGCAGATGTTGCGGGTTGCCAGGGCGCTCCAAGAACGCCGCCTCGGCCAGCAGGACGTCACACCCCGCGGCAAGGTCGACAAGCGCGGCGCAGGGCGCCGTATCGCCGCTGTAGACGAGGCTGCGCTCTCCGGCTGTCACGCGCACGGCAACGGCTGGCGGCGGATGGTCCACCGGCGCCAGCTCGATGGTGAAGGGCCCGACAGTGAACGGCTCCGTCGGATAGACCCGAAAGTCGAACTCGCCGCGCATGCCTGGATCGGGCTCAAGGTCGTACGCGCGGGCCAGCCGTTCGGCTGTGCCCTCGGGACCGTAGACCAGCAGCGGCCCGAGTGGCCCGGTTGGCCGGAACCGGCGGAACACGTAGAAGCCACACAGGTCAAGGCAGTGATCGGCATGCAGATGACTCAGCGCCACCGCGTCGACCGACTCCAGGTCGGTGAAGCGCTGCAACGGCCCCAGCGCTCCGCTCCCGAGGTCAAGCACCAACCGGAACGTGCCGCCGTCGTACGGCGCCTCGAGCAGGTAGCAAGAAGCCGCCGAGTCGGGGCCAGGCAGGGAGCCAGAGCACCCGACGACCGTCAGCTTCATCACGCCACCTTGGCGTACTGGTCGACCAGGTCGAGCTCGGGACCGAGGAACCGGCGCCCCACCTCCCGGAACTCCGCGGGTTCCCCGGTGGTGAGGAACCGGTGCACCGGCGACGGCAGGTGGTCAGGGCGCTCCAGACCGCTACGCACCAAGAGCGAGTAGACGTCTTTGGCGGTTTCCTCCGCACTCGACACCAGCGTCACGCCGTCGCCCAGCACGTAGGAGATCACGCCCGTGAGCAACGGATAGTGCGTACAGCCGAGCACCAAGGTGTCGATGCCCTGCTCTACCAACGGGTCGAGATACTCATGGGCGACCGACAGCAGCTCCGGCCCGCTCGTGACGCCGGCCTCGACGAACTCGACGAACCGGGGGCACGCCCGAGTGGTCAGCGTGATGTGCGGAGCTGCAGCGAAGGCGTCGTCGTACGCCATCGAGGTCTTGGTCGCTTCGGTGCAGATGACCCCAACCCGCCCGGACCGCGACGCCGAAACGGCTCGCCGGACGGCGGGGAAGATCACCTCAACCACCGGAACCGGGTACCGCTCGCGCGCGTCGCGCAACATAGCCGCGCTCGCCGAGTTGCACGCGATCACCAGCGCCTTCACTCCCTCGTCGACGAGGTGGTCGAGGCATTCAAGGGCGTAGCGGCGTACCTCGGAGATCGGCTTGGGCCCGTAAGGCTGGCGGGCGGTGTCACCGAGATAGACGATCGGCTCGTGCGGCAGCTGGTCGAGCACCGCTCGAGCCACCGTCAGACCACCGAACCCGGAGTCGAAGATCCCGATCGGTGCGTCCGCCACGCCAGTGAGCGTACGACGGCGGACGGCATGACGGCGCGATGCGAGGGGCGCTCAACGGAAGATTCGGACGAGTCGCAGTGGGCTGGCGCCTCGGCTTGCGTGACCGATCAACGCTTCCGGCTGCCAGGTCCTGAGCCTGGTATGACTGTCGGTTATGGCGGTGCTCCATCTGGTCAGGCACGGTGAGCCGGACTACGAACCGGTCAACTCGCGCGGCTGGCCGGGGGCCGCCGCGGATCTGTCACCGCTGACTCCGACCGGCGTGGAGCAGGCGGCGCGTGCGGCGGCAGCCTTGGACACTGCGGAGAGCAAGGCGACGTACCTCGTGGCCTCACCGATGACCCGCGCCCTCCAGACAGCAGCGATCATCGGACACCGTCTGGGGCTCGAAGTTCAGGTGGACTTCGACCTGCGGGAGTGGCTGTGCGACGACACCTTTCGCTGGACACACTTCGACGACGTGCTGGCGGCGTACGACGACCTCAACCGTTGCGGCGGCGAATGGCCCCCGGGTGAGGTGAAGGCGTGGGAGCCGCTGTCGGCTGTACGCCGCCGAGTTGTCGAGGCCGTCCGCCGGCATGTCGACCGCTGCGAAGGAGCGCTCGTCGTCGTCTGTCACGCGGTCGTCATCCGGTCGCTGACCGGCGAGGACGTCGTACCGCTGGGCGCCGTACGCCACTATGAGTTCGACAGGTAGGCGATCACTCAGTCGTCGAACGGCAGCGTCTGCTGCGGCGGCCCATGAGCGGGGTCGACACCGTCGAACAAAGAGCTGACCGACTCGCCGGCGTACACTCTCGAGATCGCCTCGGCGAACAGCTCGGCGACGGAACGCACCCGCAGCTCCGGCCAGTCAGGCGGAGCCGGCACGGTGTCGGTGGTGACGACCTCGGTGATGGCCGGATGACCGCGCAGGCGTTCGACTGCCTTGCCTACGAACAGCCCGTGCGTGCATGCCACCGCCGCGCTGGTGCAGCCGAGCGCACCGAGCTTGTCGAGCAGTTCGACGATCGAGCCGCCGGTCGCGATCTCGTCGTCTAGGACGATGGCCCGCTTCCCCGTGACGTCTCCGACGATGGCGTCGATCACCACCGTGTCGTCGTCCAGGCGCTGCTTGCTTGCCGCGGCGACCGGCACCCCGAGCAGCCGAGCGAACTGGTTGGCCGACTTGGCGTTGCCCAGGTCAGGCGAGACGACGACCGTGTCAGTGAGGTCGCTATCTCGGAAGTGGGTCGCCAGCACGCCGAGCGCCGTGAGGTGGTCGACGGGCACGGAAAAGAAGCCGTGCACCTGCGGTGAGTGCAACGTCATGGTCAAGATCCGATCGACGCCCGCCGCCACCAACATGTCGGCGACCAGGCGGCCGCCGAGCGAGATGCGCGAGGCGTCCTTCTTGTCCGACCGGGCGTACGCATAATGCGGCACCACCGCTGTGATTTGTGCTGCGGATGCACCCTTCGCCGCGTCGATCATCAGCAGGAGTTCCATCAGGTGGTCCTGCGTCGGTGGCACGAGCGGCTGCACAATGTAGACGTCGCGCTGGCGGCAGTTGGCCTGCAGTTGTGCCTCAAGGCAGTCGTTGCTGAACCGTTTGATCCGTACCGGCGATGGCCGCACCCCCAAGCGGCCGCAGATCGCCCGCGTCAGTCCGCGATGAGCGCTACCACTGAATACCACGATTTCGCGCACGATCACCTCACGCCGGAGGTACGGAGCTGACGAGCCGAGCCTACCTTTCACCGCTCGGCTCGTCGTTGCCGGTCAGGCCGCGTCGAGATACCGGCGGTTGGCCATGCGGCTTTCGGCGAGCCACGACACGTTCCCAAGCAGATAGGAGCTTTATCGGCAACGGGTACCGAAAATCCTCCACACAGCACCGACCGCGTGGCGGTGTCCACAACGGAACGAACGTCAAGGACCGACACCACCACTTGCCGTCACCGTTCTGGCATGGATTCTCATGGCCTGCAGCACACCATGGCCGAACAAGGCAACGTGATCTCTCGTCGGCAAGTCCTCGCTCACGGTGCAGATGACGACTTCATCCGATGCCGGCTGCGGCGGCGCGAGTGGGCGAGAGTCCACAACGGCGTGTACGTCGATCACACCGGCAGGCTCACGTGGACCGAGAGTGCTTGGGCGGCGATCCTCTTCTATTGGCCCGCAGCGCTTAGCCATGAGTCGGCCCTTCGAGCTCACGGGCTCCCCGCGAGACTACCGGAACGGGCCCTCCGTCGCCCCCGGTGGACGACGATTCCCGGCGACGAGCGCATAAGCAATGTCCTGCATGTCGCTGTGAGCAGCACGAGGCGGCTCGACGGACTTCCCGGCGTGCAGCTTCACCGGACACGCTGGCTACCGACCCTAGTTTCTTCAACGAGTGGACTGCCAAGAGTCAATCTCGAGCGTTCCCTCCTCGATGTCGCTGCATCAGCGTTGCACGACTTCGAGGCTGTAGCGGTGCTGGGAGACGCGTGTCAGTGCCGGCGTACGACTCCGCGACGCCTGTTGGAAGTGCTTGCGAAGCCGAGCCGATTCCCCCGCCGGCAGTTCCTACGGGAGGTACTCCGCGATGTCGAGACAGGCACGTACTCTGCGCTCGAACACCGCTACCTGACTCGGGTCGAACGGCCACACGCGCTGCCGACCGGGCATCGCCAGCGCCGCGTGCATGTCGGTTCAACGGTCGCCTATCGCGACGTCGAGTATGTCGGCCTGCACACGGTGGTGGAGCTGGATGGTCGACTGGGGCACGAAGCGGCACTGGACCGCTGGGCCGACATCAGTCGAGACGTCAGCAGCGCGGTGTCGGGCGACACGACTCTTCGCATTGGCTGGCGGCAGATGGAGGAGCCGTGCCGGGTGGCCTTGGCAGTTGCTCGCGTGCTCAGGGCGCATGGATGGACGGGCCAGCTGGTCGGGTGCAACGTGGATTGTCCCGCTAACAGTTGAGCGGAGACTTCTCGGCATCTAACGCCGAAGATTCTCCACCTAGCCGAGACCCGCTCGAGCGGTCGGCGGCCCAGCAGCGTCGCCGAAGAGCTGTTGGTCGTTGCCGTCTCACACGCGGCCGCGGGGCTAGCGGAGCTGGCAGGCAAGGCTGATGCACGGCTTGGGCTACGCCCAGAGCTGGCCGTCGAGGCGGTCGGCGGCCTCGTCGAGGGGGCCTTCGTAGGCCCCGGTGGAAAGGTACTTCCAGCCGCCGTCGCAGACCACGAAGGCGATGTCCGCTCGCTCCCCCGCCCGCACAGCCCTGTCGGCTTGCGCTAGCGCGGCATGCAGGATCGCGCCGGTTGAAATGCCGGCGAAGATGCCCTCGGCCTCCAGCAGCTCGCGGGTTCGGCGTACGGCGTCTCGCGGGCCGACGGAGAACCGGCTGTCGATCAGGGACTCGTCGTAGAGCTCCGGCACGAAGCCCTCGTCCAGGTTGCGCAACCCGTAGACGAGCTCGCCGTACCGCGGTTCCGCGGCGACGATCCGCACCTCGGGTTTGCGCTCGCGGAAGAAACGACCAACACCCATCAGGGTGCCGGTGGTGCCGAGGCCAGCGACGAAGTGGCTCACTGACGGCAGGTCGGCGAGGATCTCCGGCCCCGTGCCTTCGTAGTGCGCCTGGGCGTTCGCCGGGTTCCCGTACTGGTAGAGCATCACCCACTCGGGGTGCTCGTCGGCCAGGCGCTTGGCCACCTGTACTGCCTGGTTGGAGCCGCCAGCAGCCGGTGAGTCCACGATCTGCGCGCCCCACATGCGCAGCAGCTGCCGGCGTTCGACGGAGGTGTTCTCCGGCATCACGCAGACCAGGCGGTAACCGCGGAGCTTTGCCGCCATGGCTAGTGAGATGCCGGTGTTCCCAGACGTGGGCTCCAAGATCGTACTGCCCGCCGTGAGCCGTCCGGCTTTCTCCGCGTCGACCAGCATCCCCAGAGCGGCGCGGTCCTTGATCGAGCCGGTGAGGTTGCGGTCCTCGAGCTTTGCCCACAGCCGTACGTCGGCTGACGGTGACAGTCGCGGCAAGCCGACGAGCGGAGTGTTCCCGACCGAGGCCAGCGCCGAGTCGTACCTCATACGGCGCTCACGCACCGCCGGCGACTGCCGGGAGGACCACCACGACGTCGCCGTCGCCAACCGAGGTGGCGAGCCCACCGAGGAACCGAACGTCCTCGTCGTTGACGTAGACGTTGATGAACCGCCGAAGGTCGCCGCCGTCGAGCAATCGGGGCTTGATACCGGGGTTGGTTCGCTCAACACTGTCGATCACTTCGGCCAGCGTTGCTCCGCTGCCTTCGACCGCCTTGGCGCCGCCGGTGTAGGTGCGCAGGATCGTGGGGATCCGGACCTCAACTGCCATCCCGTACTACCTCGACTTCTTCCTCGGTTACCTCACCCTCAACAATACGGAACGAACGGAATTCCACCGGACCGTCGCCGCGTCCGCTTTCCGCGGTTGAGACAAGCACGTAGTGAGCGTCTGGCTCAGCCGCGAGTCCGACATCGGTGCGAGAGGGGTACGCCGCCGTCGCGGTGTGGGAGTGGTAGATCACGACCGGCACCTGGTCGCGCTCGTCCAGCTCGCGCCACACCTTGAGCTGTTCGGTCGAGTCGAACCGGAAGAAGGTCGGTGACCGCTCAGCGTTCGTCATGGGCACGAATCGAACCGGGTCGTCGCTGCCCGCAGGGCCGGCCACGATGCCGCAGGCTTCGTCCGGATGGTCGCGGCGGGCGTGCGCGACGATGTCGTCGTACACCGTCTGGCTGATCCGCAACACGGCGCCAGAGTACGTGGGGTCAGCGGCGGAGCGCGTCGATCAGCGACTCGAGGAGGTAACCCAGCCATCCGTAGATCTCATAGATCGGGAGCCGGTCGTCGTCGGCATCGAGCGATTCCCAGTAGTCGTCATCATCTGCGGTCACGCCGAGTCGCTCGGCGAGGGTGAGCCGCAGGGCTGTCAGACAACGCATCCACGCGCGCGCTTGAGCGCCGTCGAGCACGAACTCCAGGTCGTCGACGTCGGTCTCCTCGACGCTCTCGAGCGCCCCCAGCACGACCGTGGCGTCCGCGACCTTGCTGTCGCGGAGCGTTCGTTCGGTATAGCGGCGAAACTCTGCGTTCGCTTCGGCGTCATCGATGTGGGCGTTCGGCAGCAGTCGCAGCAGAGCGGGGTCGACAGGCACTTCCCGGGCCTCGTCGAGTTTCAGCAGAGCTTCCAACGGATCCTCGGCGGCAACCTGCACCGAGGCCTCTCCGTCGCGCAGGAGCTCGATCAGCTGACGAGCCAGACTGGCCAACAATCTGGCGGCGTATGGCGGCACCTCCACATACACCGATCCCTTCCGGTGCGGCCGGAAGGTCGTCACTGATCGCTCTTCTGCAAGGTCGCCCACAAGCCATAGGAGTGCATGGCCTGCACGTCGCGCTCCATCTCCTCAAGGCTGCCAGTCGAAACGACAGCCTTGCCGTCGGTATGCACCTGCATCATCAGCCTGCGTGCTTTCGCCTTCGGATAGTGGAAGTAGTCGGTGAAGACGAACGTCACGTACGACATCAAGTTGACCGGGTCGTCCCAGACGATGGTCACCCACGGCACGTCTGGAAGCGTCACCTCGGCGCTTTGGGGGCGCTCAACGGTGATTGCGTCGGGGGCGGTCACCGCGACATTCTCACCTAGTCTGGCGGCGTGCCGTCGACTGCCTTCCTCACCGACCACTACGAGCTCACCATGGTGCAAGCGGCGCTCCGGTCTGGGACGGCGTACCGACGGAGCGTCTTTGAGCTGTTTGCCCGACGGCTGCCCAGCGGCCGGCGGTACGGCGTCGTGGCGGGCACCGGCCGAGTGCTCGACGCTGTCGAGTCGTTTTGCTTCGACGGCGCCCAGCTGGAGTACCTCAGCTCGCACGGCGTCGTCGACGAGCGCACCTGCGAGTGGCTCGCCGACTACTCGTTCACCGGAGAAATCTGGGGCTACGGTGAAGGCGACGCCTATTTCCCCGGCAGCCCGCTCGTGGTCGTCGAATCGACCTTTGCCGAAGCTGTCGTCCTGGAGACTCTTCTACTCTCCATCCTCAATCACGACTCTGCCGTCGCTTCTGCCGCCTCGCGGGTCATCGGCGTCGCCGAGGGCCGGCCGTGCATCGAGATGGGCTCGCGGCGTACCCATGAGCAGGCGGGCGTTGCGGCGGCCCGAGCGGCGTACCTGGTGGGCTTCGCCACCACTTCCAACCTCGAGGCCGGTCTGCGATACGGCCTGCCCACAGCGGGGACTGCGGCTCACTCCTTCACGTTGCTGCACGACAGCGAGCGGCAGGCGTTCCAAGCACAGACCGCGTCGCTTGGCTGCGACACGACGCTCCTGGTCGACACCTACGACGTCGCCGCCGCCGTTCGCACCGCCGTCGAGGTAGCCGGATCAGCTCTTGGAGCCGTGCGGCTGGACTCCGGCGACCTCGGCCTGCTCGCGCGAGAGGTCCGCGGTGAGCTCGACTCCCTGGGAGCGCAGAACACCCGCATCATCGTCACGAGTGACCTCGACGAGTTCTCAGTGGCGGCGCTGGCGGCCGCCCCCGTCGACGCGTACGGCGTCGGCACCTCACTGGTGACAGGCTCAGGGCACCCGACCTGCGGCTTTGTCTACAAGCTCGTCTCTCGAGGCGCCTCGCCCGACCCTGACGCGCCGATGGTGTCGGTGGCCAAACGCAGCACCGACAAGACCTCGATCGGCGGCCGCAAGTGGGCGCTGCGGCGTCGCAACGAGTCGGGAGTCGCAGAGGCTGAGGTCATCGGCGTCGACCGCGAACCCGTCGACGACGGCAACGACCGGCCGTTGCTGAGGGCCCTTGTCAGCGGCGGCTTGGTCGTCGGGCGTGAGCCGCTGGAAGCCGCTCGCGGCCGACACACCGCAGCGATGGCAGAGCTCCCGGTGCACAGCCATAAACTCTCTCGCGGCGAGCCGGCGATCGAGACCGAGTACGTCGGCCGGCGCTGACCAGCGCTGTCGAGCAGACGCTGACGAACGCTGCAGCGCCGCCGAGCTCGGCATCCGGTGGCTACCGTAGGGCTCCGCAAAGGTGCTACGAACAGGTAAAAACGAGCACAGCGGGGAGGCATCGTGCGCAGGGCGTTGGTTGTGGTCGACGTACAAAACGACTTCTGTGAGGGCGGCAGCTTGCCGGTGCCGGGCGGTGCGGCCGTGGCCTTGCGGATCAGCGACCTGCTGCACCAGGAGCAGGAAGCCTCGCCGCCGGAGCGGCAGTACGACGTCGTGGTGGCCACCCGCGACCATCACATCGACCCGGGCTCCCATTTCTCCGAACATCCCGATTTCGTCGACTCGTGGCCTCCACACTGCGTGGCCGGGACCGATGGCGCAGCGTTCCACCCGAACCTCGACCCCCAGCCGTTCGATGCGGTGTTCGTCAAGGGCGAACACGCGGCCGCCTACTCAGGTTTCGAAGGTCGCTCGCCTGACGGGCAGACTCTCTCGCAGTGGCTTCGCGACCATGACGTGACCGACCTCGACATCTGCGGGATAGCGACCGATTACTGCGTGCGGGCCACCGCTCTCGACGCCATCAGCGCAGGCTTCGGCACCCGTGTTCTCACCGATCTGACCGCTGGAGTGGCTCCGGCGACGAGTGCAGCCGCCCTCGAGCAGCTGCGCGTGCGCGGGGTCGCCTTCAGCTGAGCGCGCAGCTGTCAGACGCGGAGCCCGGGGTTGTCAGACGGCCGACAGCCAGTGGCCGACAGCCCGACTACCGCCTGACAAGTCGCCTATTGCAGTCCTTGGCCTGCGCTACAGATTGCCGCGGGCGGCTTGTTCACGCTCAATGGCCTCGAACAACGCTTTGAAGTTGCCCTTGCCGAAGCCGAGTGAGCCATGCCGCTCGATGAACTCGTAGAAGACGGTCGGGCGGTCACCGATCGGCTTGGTGAAGATCTGCAAGAGGTAGCCGTCCTCGTCGCGATCGACCAGGATTTCCCGCTTCTTCAGCTCCTCGATTGGCACCCGCACGTTGCCGATCCGGCCACGAAGCTCGGGGTCGTCGTAGTAGGAGTCCGGAGTCGCAAGGAACTCCACTCCGTTGGCCCGCAGCTGGTCCACAGTGCGGATGATGTCACCGGTAGCCAGCGCAATGTGCTGGCAGCCGGCGCCCTCGTAGAACTCCAGGTACTCGTCGATCTGGGACTTGCGCTTGCCCAGCGCCGGCTCATTCAGCGGGAACTTGACCCGGTGATTGCCGTTGGAGACCACCTTCGACATGAGCGCTGAATAGTTGGTCGCGATGTCGTCACCGATGAACTCGGCCATGTTCACAAAGCCCATGACCTTGTTGTAGAACTCGACCCACTCGTCCATCCGGCCAAGTTCGACGTTGCCCACACAATGGTCGACAGCCTGGAACAGCCGCTTGGGGTGGCCTGCGGGGCGGGTGACCTTGGTGGTGGCCGGCACGAACCCGGGCAGGTAGGGGCCGGCGTATCGGCTGCGGTCGATCAGCGTGTGCCGCGTCTCTCCGTACGTTGCCAGGGCGGCTCGTCGCACCGTGCCTGAGTCGTCTGACACGTCGTGCGGATCTTCGAGGATGCGGGCGCCCATGCGCTTGGCATGGCTGACGCACTTGTCGACGTCGGGCACCTCGAGGGCTATGTCGATCACGCCGTCGCCATGGCGGCGGTGGTGGTCCAGCAGCGGACTGGACGGGTTCACTCCGCCCATGAATACGAATCGGGCCGATCCCGACTTCAGCACATATGCCTTGTAGTCCCGAGCACCGGTTTCGGGGCCGGCGTAGGCGATGAGGTCCATGCCGAGCGCGAGCTGGTAGAGGTGCGCGGTCTGCGTCGCGTTGCCGACGACGAAGACCACGGCGTCCATGGCGGTTACGGGGAACGGGTCCTTTGACCCGTCATAGTCGACGAGGCCGACGAGCTGTTTCAGCTGGTCGAGGCTGAGGTCGGCTTGGACTTCTTCAGGCGTCAGCGTTTCACTCATGCGCGCATCCTGACGTCGATCGTGCATACTGCGCAAGAGTCCACCTGGACCCTGAACAATGTGTTCGGCCCAACGCAGTAGTTCTGGTTCGTTGACGACAGGCTGTTCACCTGAATCGTACCGAGGAGACTGCTATGGCTGCCGATCGGCTCGACGCCCGGCTGCTCAGGTTGTACGCAGCCGAACCGCGGGTCGGCGTACTCGAGGCGTCACGACGCCTCAACGTCGCCCGCGGCACCGTGCAGGCCCGCCTTGATCGCCTGGAAGCGACCGGGGTGGTGCGGGGCTGGGGGCCGGACCTGGATGCAGCCGCGCTCGGTTATCCCGTGACCGCCTTCGTCACCCTCGAAATCCGGCAAGGCGGCGGCCATGATCCGGTCGGTGAGCACCTTGCGGACATCCCGGAGGTCATCGAGGCCCACACCGTCACTGGGCCTGGCGACATGTGGTGCCGGGTGGTAGCGAGGTCGAACGCCGACCTGCAACGGGTGCTGGACGCCGTCGTGTCGTTTTCAGGGATCGAGCGCTCCGCCACGATGATCACGCTCGCCACCCAGGTCGAGCCTAGGCTGCTCCCACTGCTCGACAGCGCCACCGAGCAACACTGATCTTCATGGACCGGCCGCGGGCCGCACCCGGAACGCGACGACGACTGCCGCGAGCATGACGACGAACGACAGCGCGAACAGCGACAAGAACAGCGCAGTGGAACTGATCGCGTTCCGAGCGAGCGCGTAGACCACCCCCGAAGCGCCGATCACCAGGACACCTCCGAGTGCGTCACTCATCTGGATCGCCGCGGAGTTTGCCCCTTGGTCCTTCTCCGGCGACAAGTCGAAAAGCAAGACGGCGTTGCTGGACATCGACAACCCCATTCCTAACCCCCCCAGCACCAGCCCGACCCCTGCCATCCACGCTGGCACCACAACAGCATCAGTGACAACGGCGGCTGTGGCCGTGAGCAGTACGCCGACCGTTGTCACTCCGGCCCCGAGTCTGACGAGTTGCCATCGTGGGCTGCTCAGCGACGGTCTGCCCTGCCACCAGGATCCGGTCGACCAGCCGAGTGCCGTACCGGTGACCGCCAGCCCTGCGAGGGTCGGCGTCGCGCCCCGGTGCTGCACCAGCATCAGCGGCACGTATGCCTCACAGCCGAAGAAGCCGCCTGCGATCACACCGCGAAAGGCGATCACGGAGGGCAACCCTCGCTGTAGGCGCAGCGTCCCTGGGGGAAACAGGCGGTGGGCGGCGCTGACCACCATGACGGCGCCGACGACCAGGGCGGCAGCGGCGGTCACCCACCGGGAGTGCTGTGCTTCCAACCCGGCTTCTTGAAGCGCCCCCGCTCCCAACGCCATCGCGGCGGCAAGCCAAACGCGGCCGCTGCGGCGGACCTCCGAACCGGAGCTTGCGGCGATACGCGGCCATATCATCAGCAACGGAATGGGCACCAGTGGCACGAGGCAGAGGAACGCCCAACGCCATGAGACGTACTGGGTCAATCCGCCGGCGATGAACGGCCCGATGACCGACGGCACCACCCAAGCCGTCGACAGCAGCGACATCATTCGGGGACGTCGACTCTCCGGATAGCACTGGCCGATCACGACGTAGACGGCGACGATCGCGAACCCGGCGCCGATGCCTTGGACGGCCCGGCCAGCGATGAGCATGGGCATCGAAGTGCTCAGACCAGAGAGGATCAGCCCAGCCGCGAAAGCGCCGCCACCCACTGCAAGCGGCAGCCGCGGGCCCTTGCGGTCACACAGCTCCCCTGCGACACCGTTGGCGAACATCGCTGCGCCGAGGAACCCGGTGAGCGCCCAGGGAAACAGCCCGAGGCCACCTAGCTCCCGGGCCGCAACCGGAAGGGCCGTCGCGACGGCCATGAACTCGAAGGCAATGCAGACGATGACGGCGAAGACTCCCGCCGACAGCATGCGGTAGTCCGCCGTGAACGGACTTGTCTCTTCCAACTCAGCGGTGGCGGACAATCAGGTGTCGCTGTCGCCGTCGTCGTCACCTGACGACATCGACTCCCACACCTCTTTGCAGGCGGGGCATACGGGGTACTTCTGGGGGTCGTGACTGGGCACCCAAACCTTGCCGCACAACGCGACGACCGGAGTGCCCATCACCATCGCCTCGGTCAGCTGGTTTTTGCGGGCGTAGTGGCTGAACCTGTCATGACCACCTTCGTCGAGCGCCTCCTCGGTTCGTCGGTCCTCCAGCGTTTCCGGAGCAGGGCCGAGCGAGGTGGTCACGGCCGTCAGTCTACGGACGTCAAGATGCGCGGAGTCGGCCGATCAGTTCTTTGTCGGATCATCGGGAAAGGTGGAAACGTATGCGAGCTCACCCGATTGCCGCCGCAGAACGGCGCGCCAAAGCCGATCGGGCTCCGGCGAGAGCACGTCCGAGGGCTCGGCGTCGACGACGTACCAGGACCCTTCGGCGATCTCGGCTTCAACTTGACCTTCGCCCCAACCGGCGTACCCGGAGAACACCCGGACGCCAGTCAGCTCACCAGCCAGTGCGTCAGGGAACAGGTCGAGGTCAACCAACCCGAAGGATCCGGTCAGGCGCTTGAATCCCAGTGCCGGACCCGGGCCTGGGGCCAGGCCCACAGCCAACGCGGCATCCTGCGACACCGGTCCTCCCGAGAACAGCAGCGGCGGCGCCGTGACAGCTTCAGCCCATGCCGGCAGTACGACCGAGAGGGGCAGCTGGGACGGCCGATTGACCACGACACCGAGGCAGCCGTCGTCGTCGTGGTCGAGCACGAAGATCACCACGCGATAGAAATTCGGGTCGAGCAACCGGGGGGCGGCGACCAACAGGCGTCCGGTGAGCGTGCTCACGTAGCCACCTCCTGGACCTTTACGGCGGTCCGCACCGCCGCGGCAACCGCTTTGTGCACGTCTTCGTGGAACACGCTCGGTATGACGTAGTTGGCGTTCAGCTCAACGTCGGACACCGTGGCGGCAATCGCCTCGGCAGCGGCGAGCAGCAGTCCAAGAGTGATGGTCGATGCCGCGGCATCGAGGAGGCCGCGGAAGACCCCCGGAAACGCCAACACGTTGTTGATCTGGTTGGGATAATCCGAACGCCCGGTCGCAACGACTGCGGCGAAGCGCCGCGCCGTGGCCGGATCGATCTCGGGCTCGGGGTTGGCCAACGCGAACACGACGGCGCCGTCGGCCATCGCCGCGATATCTTCGCCCGTCACGACGTTGGGCGCCGATACGCCGACGAAGACGTCGGCTCCGCGCATGGCATCGTGCAACGAGCCTTGGGTGGCCGTCGGATTGGTGTGCTCAGCGATCCAGGTCAGCGAAGGGTTGAGATTCGACCGGCCTAAGTGCACGACACCGTCGATGTCGGCGATTACGACGTTGCGTGCTCCGGCTTCGAGGAGGAGGCGCAAGATGGCGGTGCCCGCTGCCCCAGCCCCAGACATCACGAGACGTACGTCGCGAAGATCCTTGCCGACGACTCGCAACGCGTTGGTCAGCGCGGCGAGAACGACGATCGCTGTCCCGTGCTGGTCGTCATGAAAGACCGGGATGTCCAGGAGCTCACGCAGCCGCGCCTCCACTTCGAAGCACCGGGGCGCAGAGATGTCCTCGAGGTTGATGCCGGCGAACCCAGGTGCGATCACCTGGACGGTGCGAACGATCTCGTCGACGTCTTGGGTGGCCAGGCACAGCGGCCAAGCGTCGATGCCGGCGAAGCGCTTGAACAGCGCCGCTTTGCCCTCCATCACCGGCAGCGCCGCCTCGGGCCCCAGGTTACCCAGACCGAGGACAGCCGACCCGTCGGTCACGACTGCGACGGAGTTGCGCTTGATGGTGAGCCGCCTGGCGTCCTCGACATTGCGGGCGATGGCCAGCGACACCCGGGCAACGCCCGGTGTGTACACCATCGAGAGCTCGTCACGATTGCGAATCGGGTGCTTGGACGTCATCTCGATGGTGCCGCCCAGATGCATGAGAAACGTGCGGTCCGACACCTTGTGGACGACGACTCCAGGCACCGCTGTCAGCGCAGCGACGATGTCGTCGGCATGCTCGGTGTCACGGGCCGCACACGTCACGTCAATACGCAAGGCGTCGGCCTCTGATGCCGTGACGTCGAGGGCGGTCACCAAGCCGCCAGCCGCCTCGACTGCGCTGGTCAGCTGGCTGGCTCCGGCTCCTCCGGCCGGAACGACGAGGCGGACCGTGATCGAGTACGACACCGAGGGCGCGGCAACCATGTGCTCATTGTGGCGTGCCGACTGCCCTTACCAGCGGACCTGACTACTTCCCAAGGATGACCTGGCCCTTGCCGGCCGGTACCAGCTCGACCCAGGTGCGGCCGGCCGGAACCGTCACCGCTTGGCCGTTTGGTGCGTGCAGCATCAGCGGGCTCGCCTTGTCCTTTTTGCTCCACTGGCACTTCAAGGCCTTGTCGCCGTGCACCAGCACCGCGTCGCCCTTGCCGTAGAACAGCGTCTCGGGCACCGGATAGCCGCCAGGATCGAGGTAGCCCGCGTCGCCGATTTTCACGCGTAGCAGCAGCACGTTGTCAGCCACGAAGTCGTCACCGGGCTGAGCGTAGGAGTCTGGGCGCGTCCAGCCTTGGTCAGTGTACTTCCAGTGCGTGGTGTGGGAGCCGGAGAAGACCGCATCGATGGTGTGAACCGCAATCGAGCCGGCGAAGTCGCTTGCGTTGCCGAAAGGCAGATATGGGTTCTTCGGGGCGGACCAGCCCGCACCCGGTTTGGCGGCGGTCTGCGCCAGCTTGTCGAAGAGGTTGTACGGCGCCGGACGCGAGGCGGCCCGGTAGAAGCCGGTCACTCCCTCGGTGAGGGTCCGCACATGAGCGCCGCTGAGCCGGCGGATGGTTCGCTTGGCTCCCCCGGAAGCGATCATAGTGGCGCTCACCGGCTTCAGGATGCCGATGTCGGAGGCTCGCATGGATCGAACGGGGCCGACGACGCTCGGCAGCTGGGAGTAGTAGAAGACGGCCAGTCGGGTCAGGCCGCCCTCCACCATCTCCTCGACGACCATGTCAGCTTTGCTGAGACCGATCTGCGGGGCGGAACTTGCGGTGTTGTCGATCTTCACCGCATAGACCGGATGGTGCGGGAGGCTCCCAGAGAGCGTCTCGCCGGTCAATGGCCATTGGCCGTTCAGCGTGACGGCGGCCAGCGTGCGGGCGCTCCTGGTCGGTGCGCCGTCAGTGGTGCTGCTCCCGCTGGTGGGAACGGTGTCGCTGGCGGCGCTCGAACCGCCACACCCCGCGGCCAGCAGGGTGACCGCGACGGGTACGGCGGCCGCCGCGACGAGGCGGCGAGTCCGGGCAGACGGCAGATGCGACGAACGTGCGGGCATTGCGCAAGTGTGACTCAGCCACCGCCGAAATCCGGTCGCTCCGGCCTCCGTTGGGCGTGTCACCTCCCAGGTGCTCCGCCCGCGGACTGAGCGGGCGGGGGCTTAGTGGCGGTGCCGCAGCGTGGCGCCGTACCAAGAAGACGTCCACAGTGGGTCACGTTGCACGGGGTGGCCGGGCTCGGATGCGTGGAAGAGCCAGACGTGGCCACTGTGTCTGCCCAAAAAGATGGCGGTGTGATAGATGTTCCCGCTGCCGTCGTGGAAGAACATCAGGTCGCCTCGGTGCATCCTGCTCTTCGGGATGTGCCGAACGGCCCGATACTGCTCCGCGGCAGAACGAGGGAGCGAGAGACCCGCGTGGTCGTACGAGAACATCGTGAGGCCGGAGCAGTCGAATCGGTTCGGCCCGGCAGCCCCGTAGGAGTACGGATCGCCCTTTTGGTTGATGGCGACCTCGACCGCATGGTGAATCTTGCGGCCGCGCACGGTCTGAGCGTCGGCGGGCGTCGCCAGCACCAGCGATAGAGCAATCGAAGCGAGGATCAAAGCAGGGACAGCACCGAAAAGACGGCGCAGCGAAGCACGAGGCATGAGTATCTCCTTCTCACGCCTGTGAGGTCAGCTGTCGGGTTCGGGCGAGAAGGTGCCCGGCCGCTCTGTCGAGAGACGACTTAACCCCAAGCAACGGACACTGCGACCACAAACGTCGCAGCGCACCGTGCGGAGTGGGTCCCCCACTCCTGCCCCTGGCGAGATGTGTCTCGGGTGCAGGGTCACCGGTGTCGCGGGGCAGGACTCGGCGTTCGACTCCGGTGCTCTTCAGTTAGGTCTCGGCGAACGTAGACGGCGGTGGCCGCGATGTCAAAGCTCCAACGCAGGCCCGGTGGAAATTCTTAGCTTGCGAAGCTTGCGAAGCTCCGGAACAGCGGAACTCCCGCAGCCGGGACTCTGAGGTCCCGGCTGCGGGAGTCGACAGCACGAAGCTACTTGGCGGCGAGGTACTCCTTGAGCGCCTTGCGGCCGAGCTGCGATACGTTCATGCCCTCGCTCTCGGCTACTTGCTGCGCCTTCTGACGCAGCGTTGGGTTCACCCGGAAGGCGATCTGCGGCGAGGTTTTCCCGCCCTTTTCGCCGCCGCTGAGCGACGGACGACCGGCCTTCTTGCCGCCGCGCTTGCCCTTCGGCTGCGCCGGCGCTGCTTCAGCAGGAGTTGAAATGCTCACGTTGGGGTCCAGTGGCTGGTTGGTCATGCGTCCTCCGATTGGAGCTGTTCCAGGGCGGACGCCCTGGGTATACCTCTATTATGTCAGACAAAATCCAGGAACCAAGTGGCTTGGCAGGGCCAGGATCGCCTAGCTGCCCTTCTTCATCAGCGCGATGCGCTCGATCAAGTTCTCCAGCGACTCCTCGAACTCGGCGGCCGAGTGGTCCTCCGTCAGCGCTTTGCGGAGGCGTCGCACCTGTGGATAGCTCTTGAGATCTGGGTCTTCGTTCTCACCGGACCCCAGTTGGTCGAGCGGTCCGACACTAGCCCCGAGGGATGACACCTCGAGGAGCAGATGACCGAGCAGGAAACTTGTGAACGCGCGATAGGCGGCCACGGCGGCCGCGTCGCTGAAGCCTTCGCTGATCATGCCGTCAAGAAAGGACTCGACCCAATGCAGGTTGCGTAGTGGCGGCCGCAACCAGGGGGCTTCTGGCGGCCGGGATGCCACCAGCGGGAAGGCAACTGGGTGAGCAAGCGCGATCCGGCGGACACCGTGCGCCAGCCGTTGCAGGAAGTCCTGCCAGCCGTCTTGCGGCTTATGGATCACGTCGTCGTCGACGTACATCTCGTTGACGATCGTGTCGACTACGCCATCGAGAAGCTCTTCCCGGCCGGGGACATAACGATAGAGCGACATGGCCTCGACGCCGAGAACCGCTCCCAGTTTCCGCATCGTGAGGTCGAGCAGGCCGTTGTCGTCGATGAACCGGACAGCTGCAGTGAGAATCCTTTGCCGGTCAAGCGGAATGCGGGCCGAAGGAGCGGCCTTCCCCTCCACCACCGCGGCGTCAGCGTCGACCGTACCCCGCTCGTCCGGCGGTGACATGTTTGCCTCCCGTGCCTCGCGGCCGCGCAGGAACTATGGTCAGACCCTCTCACTACCCCGCAGAGAGGCCGGTATGCCGGTCCGGTACAGACTGCAACGCAAGGTCTTGTCAGACAAATACTTACGTTGTAAGGTGGCGCGTGCTCCAGCTTACCCCGTAAGGCGACGATGCAGGAGGAGGTCCGGTGACCCCAGCCGAACCACTCGACGTGTTGGCCGCACGAGTCACTGCCGCGTTGACCCGACCTTGCCCTGCGAAGAACGCCGCGTCACTCATCACCACCGCCGCCGTCGACGTACTCTCAGGCATTGACTGCGCGAGCATCTGCGTTGCCACCGAACGCGGCGGACTGGACGTCATTGCTCCTTCTGACCCGCTCGCGATGGAAGCCGACCTCCTGCAGCAACAGCTCAGGGAAGGCCCCACACTCGATGCGCTGGCCGCCGGACGACGCATTGACGTTGCCGATGTCGCCGCTGACCGTCGCTGGTTGCTCTACGGGCCGAAGGCCGCCGCTTCTGGCCTTGCCGCTCAGACGGCTGCCCCGCTCCACACAGGGTCGAAGGTGCGAGCGACGCTCAACTTGTATTCCCGCTCGCCGGGCGCTCTGGATGCACTGGAACCGTTGACCTCGATGTTTGTGTCGCACGCCGCTGTTGCCTGGTGCGGCGCGGTGCAGGTTCGCAACCTCAGTGACGCGCTCGATCGACGCAAGACCATCGGGCAAGCAATCGGCATCGTGATGGAGCGGTATACCGTCGGAGAAGACGCCGCCTTTGCATTCTTGACGCGAGCCTCTCAGACCGGAAACCTCAAACTTCGCGACGTGGCTGCTCAGATCGTGACGGATTGCGTAGAGTCAAGCCCCGCTGTGAAGGAGTAACCCACCGCTCCCTGCACAGTCGTCTCGGGTATCACTCCCGACCGCCGGGTCGGGGCACGTCTAATGCCCCGACCCGGTCAGCGACCGGGACGCTGCTGCGTTTGAACGCCGCAGTCTAGACCCTCGAATAACCCGGGCACCCGGGGGCCATTAGACCCATCAATGCCCACTTTTGATTGGTTCAAGCAAGGTCGGTACCGGGGAGCCTCGGTTACGCTCTCACCGCGGTAGCCCGCGCTTGGCCGTCGGCGTCCGGGCAGCGGCCGGAGAAGCAAGAGCGAGAGAGGACCGAGAGTGGCGACTGGACAGCCACGACGGGTGGTCGTGACCGGTGGCGGCGGCTTCGTCGGTTCGTGGCTTTGTGAGCGACTGCTCGATCGCGGGTCTGCTGTCGTCTGCGTCGACAACTTCAGCACCGGGGATCGCGACAACGTCGCCCAGCTGGCAGGCCGAGCTGAATTCGAACTCGTGGAAGCCGACGTCTGCGACGGCATCCCGGTACAGGCACCCGTCGACTTGGTGCTGCACCTGGCGTCACCCGCCTCCCCGGTGCACTACCTGTCGTTGCCCGTCGAGACGCTCCGAGTGGGAAGCGTGGGCACAGCTCAGGCGCTGGAACTGTCGCGCCGGTGCGGCGCGCGGTTCGTGCTGGCGTCGACGTCTGAGGTATACGGCGACCCGCTCGTGCACCCGCAGCCGGAGAGCTACTGGGGAAACGTCAATCCGGTTGGGCCTCGCTCGGTCTACGACGAGGCCAAACGGTTCAGCGAAGCACTGACGACCGCGTACCGGACGACGTACGGCGCGGACACCGGCATCGTGCGGATCTTCAACACCTATGGGCCGCGGATGCGGGCGGACGACGGCCGAGCGATCCCCACCTTCATCAGTCAGGCGCTGCGTGGCGAGCCAATCACCGTGGCAGGTGACGGCAGTCAGACGCGCTCGATCTGTTTCGTCGACGACACCGTCGAGGGCATCCTCTTGCTCGCGGCGAGCAGCGAGCCAGGGCCGATCAACATAGGCAACCCCGACGAGATGTCGATGCTCGAGCTGGCCGAACGGATTCGGCGACTGACCGCAAGCACCTCGTCCATCGAGTTCGTCGACCTGCCCACCGACGATCCTCGGCGCCGGTGCCCCGACGGCACGCTGGCCCGCGACCTGCTGGGCTGGGCGCCCCGCGTGAGCGCAGACGAGGGACTGAACCGGACCGTGGCGTGGTTCTCCGCAGACCAGCAGGTCAGCTGACCAGTCGCTCGGCTGCTTCGATCACTTCAGTTGGCGTGATCTCGAGCAACGCGCCGTCTGGCTCGTCGGCCCACGGATTGCCGGGCGGTCCCCCGTGCCACAGGGCGACGTGCGGCCCATCACGTGGAGGGCCCCACGCGTCGGGCGAGACCGGACCGAACAGCACGACCGACGGCACGCCGTACGCCGTGGCGAGGTGAGCCACGCCCGTGTCACCACAAACGACAAGCCGAGCCTGGCTCACCAGCGCGGCCAGCTCGAGCAAGGACGTGCGGCCGGCGAGCATTGTCGCTCCACCCGACCGGCTGGCGACCGACTCTGCCAGTTCGACCTCCGAAGTGGAGCCGGTGACAGCCACCGGAAAGCCCCGCGCCCGTGCCCATCGGCAGACCGTGGTGAAGCGGTCCACCGGCCAGCGACGGGCTGGGAATGCCGCACCCGGGTGCACCACGACGGCGTCCTGCACCGGTGCATCGACGGCCGGCACTGCCAGCCGTAGATCGGCCGGATCCGTCGGCAGGCCGACTGACTCAGTGACCATGCGGCACCACCGGCCAACCTCGTGCTCGTCTGGCCGCCACACCGGACCGTCGACGCCAACGGATTCGCACGCGAAGGCAGCCAGCTCGCCCGGCTGGAGCGCTGCGAGCAGCCGATGGCTCTGCGGTCCGCGCCCATGCAGGTTTACGGCGAGCTGAGGCGCTGGGCGGTCCCAGCCCATGTCGCCGAGACCGGAGGCCGGGTGGACCCAGTCGCAGACGCCGGCGAGGTCCGCCATCGGACCGAACACGGCGGGAGCCGCGAGCACGACCTCCCAATCGGGCAGCCCCCGCCGCAACGCCCGCAAGGCCGGCACACCGGTGAGCAGGTCTCCAAGCCCCAGCGCCCGCAAGACGAGCGCGACGGGGCGCTCCGTCAGGGCCACGACCCTTCGGTCGACGGCGTAACGACAAGTTCACGAATCTCGCAGCCGGGCGGCTGCTGCAACGCGAAAACGACAGCTGCCGCCACGTTGGCCGGCGCGTTCAGCTTGGCGTCCGGTGGCGGTTTGTACTGCTCGTCACGGTCGTCGAAGAACGGCGTGTGCATCCCTCCGGGGACGAGCAGGGTCACCCCCACCTGTCCGGCCGTCTCGGCGGCCAGTGCCCGCGTGAACCCCACGACGCCGAACTTGGAGGCGCAGTACGCCGTGGCATCGCTCACCGCTCGCAGCCCGAGGGTGGAGGCGACGGTGATGACGCGGCCATGGCGCGCCGTCAGGTCTGGCAACGCGGCGCGCACCACAGCCGCCGTACCGAGCAGGTTGACGGCAATGACGCGATCCCAGGAGTCAGCTGACACGTCGCCGAGCCGTCCGCACGCGTCGATGCCGGCGCACGTGACCACGGCGTCGATGCCACCGGTGCGTTCGGAAACGGCCCGGACGGCGGCTTCGGTGGCCACCCGGTCAGCAAGGTCGACCTTTTCCTGGTCGACAGCTGCGTCGGCAACCACCACCCGGTCGAGCACGACCGGGCGCCCTCCTGCGGCTGCGACAGCCTCCACTGTCGCGGCGCCCAGCCCGGAGGCCCCTCCGGTGACCAGCACGGTGCCGAGTGTCATAACGAATTCTCCTTGATCGAGTGCACGGGTGGATATGACGACATGGTGGTAGTCCCGCGCGGTGCCGAAGGCCGCGAGCTGGCTGCGTCGGCCACGAGCGCGCTGGTCGAGCGACCGGCGAGATACGGCAAGACGACGGCTTGGCCACCCCAGGTGCGCAACACAGCAGCCTCGGGTACGTCGGCCCCGGCGTAATCGCCGCCCTTGGCCCAAAGGTGCGGCCGCAGCCGCTGCAAAACCTCGGCGGGGGTGTCTTCGTCGAAGACGACGACGGCGTCGACACACTCCAGTGCTTCGAGGACCCGCACCCGGTCGTCAGCGGGCACCAGCGGCCTGCTGGGTCCTTTGAGCCGCCGCACGGAGTCGTCGGAGTTCACGCAGACGATCAGGCAGTCACCCAGCTCCCGCGCCGCTCGCAACGTCGCCACGTGGCCGGCGTGCAACAAGTCGAAGCACCCGCCGGTAGCGACCACGACGCCTCCAGAGGCTCGCACCGACGCTGCCAGATCCTCCCCTGCCAGATTCCGCGACCGCGCGGTTGCCGTCCTGCAAACGCCTACGCCGGACGACGCTCCATGCGGTGCCAGACTTGCCGGCCCACCGGCCGCCACGTACGCCGACGCTGCCTGGACCGCAGCTTGTACGGCTTCGATGAGTACGGCTCCAGCAGCGAGAGCGGCGGTCGCCGACACCGCGAACCTGTCACCGGCTCCACACGGGTCGGTGCCCACGACGTGCGGCGCCGGGGTGACAACAGGAGCACCGTCGCCGTACGTGAGGAGCGCCCCGGAGGCTCCGCGGGTGACTGCCACCGCCCGGGACCTCCAGGCGGCCACCAGGGCATCGCCATCGCGACAGACGGCGGTCAACGGCGTCGCTTCGGCGGCAGGCGTGACACCAAGGCTCGCAGCGAACTGCCGCGCCTCAGCAGCGTTGGGAGTGGCAAGGTGCGCACCAGGCACCGGTTGAGCGCCTCGCGGGTGCGGGTCCCACACCAGCGGCACCCGGCCCGAGAGGGCACTGAGGAGCCGGCGGAGCCCGGCGTGCGCAGTGGCGCCGCGGCCGTAGTCGGAGACCAGCACTCCGGCGGCCGACTCGAGTGCCGAGGCCACCTCGGGTGGCACGGCGCCGATCGTGCCCGGCTCGCCGCCGGTGTCGATCCGGAGCAACGAATGTGCTCCCGATCGCACCCGCTGCTTCACAGGCGTTCCGCCGTCATAGGGCAGCGCCACCACGTGTACGCCGTCCAACGCATCAAGCAACCGGCGGGCGGGTGCGTCGTCGGCCAGTGGAATCACCAAGACCACTGAGTGCCCGTCGCGCGCCGCGAGCAGGGCCGCGAGAGCTGCCCCGCCGGGCCGTACCTGCTCGCTGACGTCGGTGACGACGGGAACGGGTGCGTCGGGGGCGAGGCGGGTGGCCGTACCGGTCAGGTCGATGTCGAGCAGTGCGTCACCCACGACGACAATTGGCCGGCTCACCTCGCGCTCCCTGTACCGACTCCGTTGGCCGGGGCGACGGGCTCAACGAGGTGGGTGCTCGGAAGCCCCAGCTGCTCATCGACACCAGCACACAGCATGTGCAACGCAACGAGATGTAGCTCCTGGACGGTGGCAGTGAAGCGCGCCTCGACGCAGAGCACCTCGCTGGCAACCGTGGCGAGCTCGTTGGGCGCCGGTCCGGTGAACGCCAGGACCGTCAGGCCGAGAGCGCGGCCACGACGGGCAGCCGCGACAATGTTGCGGCTCTGACCGCTCGTCGACAAGAGCACCACCACGTCGCCCGGGCGCGCGTGCGCTTCGAGTTGCCTGGCGAAGAGCTCCTCTGGCGGGTAGTCGTTGGCGATCGCGGTCAGGCTCGACGTCTCCGCGCTCAGACAAATCGCCGACAGCGGGAGGCGGTCGAGTCGGTATCTGCCGACCAGCTCCGCCGTGAGGTGCTGTGCCTGCGCAGCGCTGCCGCCGTTGCCGGCAGCAAGCAGCCGGCCGCCGTCGCTACAGGTGGTAGCCACCTGCGCACCCCAGCGGTGAGCCAGATCGGCGAACGGTCCGAACGTCTCCAAAGCCGAGCGCAGTTCAGTCAGATGCTGGCGGGCGCACGGAGTGGACAGAGTCATCGCGCGACCTCGACCCGCAGCGCCCGCCGCGACAGCACTGACTCGTAGACCCTCTCGGTGGCGGCAGCGACCCGCTCCCAGCGGTAGACCTGCGACGCGCGCGCAAGGCCGGCGCGGCCGTACCGCTTCCGTCGTGCTGGGTCGGCCAGGAGGTCGCGCAGCGCGTTCGCCAGCAGGTCCGGCCGGCGCGGAGGGACCAGTTCTCCGGTCTCCCCCGGCACGACGGTGTCCAGCAGACCGCCCACGGCCGAGCCGACCACCGGCCGGCCGCACGCCATTGCTTCCAACGGGACGATCCCGAACGGCTCGTACCACGGGACTGCCACGACGATGTCTGCCGATCGGATCAACCGGGGCACCTCGGCCCGCTGCACCCGACCGACGAAGGTCACGCGGTCGGCGACTCCGTGCCGGCGGGCCAGGGCCCGCAGACGGCGTACCTCCGGATCGACCTGCAGCGTGTCTCTTGTCGGACCGCCGGCGATCACCAGTTCGGCACCCGGAAGTTCGGCAAGAGCTTCGATGACGTTGCCCACTCCCTTGCGCTCCACCAGTCGGCCCACGACAAGCAGCCGGGCCCGCCGCGAGGCCGGCGCGGGCGTCGGCACGAACGCATGGACGTCGACGCCACAGGGCACCACGCTGACCCGGTGCGTGTTGGCTCCGAGGGCACGCAGTTCGTCGACCTCGTCACGGCAGGTGGCGATGATGTGGTCCACGGTCGAGCAGAGCTGCTTCTCAGAGCTGATCCGCGAAAGCGGGCTGGTGTCGCGCGCACCCTGCTGCCGGCGCTTGACGGTGCCGAGCGCGTGGAACGTCTGCAGCACCGGCAGTCCGGCGGTGGCCGCCGCGGCCACCGACGCCACCCCGCTCATCCAGAAGTGCGCATGCGCGAGGTCGTAGCGGTCCGCGGCCCAGCGGGCCGCCAGATAGTCCGCGAAGGCAGGCATGTACGACAACAGTTCGTCCTTCGGGATCTCCGTGGGCGGACCGGCCGGCACGTGCTCGACGACGTAGCCCTCGTCGGCGGTCACGACGGCAGGCAGCGATGGGTCGTCACGGCGGGAGAACACGCTGACCTCATGGCCGCGCTCGACCAGACTCGACGCCAGCGCTGCCAGATGGACGTTCTGCCCGCCGGCATCGACCCCGCCCACGATCGCCAGCGGGTTGGCATGCTCGGAGACCATCGCGATCTTCACAGCTCCTCCTCGCCGTCGCCAGCGGCGCAGGACACCAACTGCGCCGACCCGGTCAGCTGTTCCACCGATCGCATTACGTCGTCGGCGGTCACCGAGGTTAGGCAAGGGTGGCCGGGCACCGGGCACCGGGTGGCTCGGGTGTCACGGCACGGAGCCTGCTGGTCACCCAGCAGCACGTAAGGGACACGGTACGGCGACCAGCGCACAGCGGGCACGGTCGGGGCGAACAACGACACCACCGGCGTTCCGACCGCTGCGGCAAGGTGCGCCGGGCCGGTGTTGCACACCACTACCGCTTCGGCTCCCGCCAGCACTGCGGCCAGCTCAGCTAGATCTGTGCGGCCGCCGAGGTCGACGGCGCCGGTACCCGAAGCAACGTCGGCGGTCAACGGCTGCTCCGCCGGTGCCCCGGTGACCACCACCACCCGTCCACTTCTGCGAAGCACCACCGCCGTCTCGGTGAACCGCTCCGCGGGCCACGCCCGAGCGGGCACCGAAGTTCCCGGGTGCAGCACGACGTACGGGTGAGAGCCGACGAGGGAGCTCACATCGGGCAACGGCTGGCGCACCTGGAGCGTGCCGTCGTCGCCTGTCGGCAGGTTGAAGCCGGCGGCCGTGGCGAGGGACAGGGCGCGCTCAGCCTCAGGTATGTCGTCCTCGACGCAGTGGCGCAAGTCCAGCAGCGAGCCGGGGTAGTCCTGCGAGACGGCACCGATCCAAGCAACGCCGGCAAGACGCAGCACCAGGGCGGTGGGCAGGGCCGACTGGTGGAAGGACGTAAAGATCACGGCGCGGTCGAAGCGCTGTGCCCGTACGGCCTCGACGAGGGCGTCGACGGCGCCGCTGTCGACCGCCGGCGCCGACGCATCGATCCACGGGCATCGCCACACCAAGACGTCGTCGACCCCGGGCAGCAACGAAGCACCGGCCGCTCCTTGCGGGCTCACCAGCATCGCCAGCCTGTCGGCTCCTGCTGCGAGTGCGCGCACGGCCGGCCCGGCCAACAGCACGTCGCCGGCGTTGTCCAGCCGGACCGCCAATGTCCGCCCGCTCACCAGGCTCCCCTGAGCACCGAGTCGACGGCTGACATCAGGTCGGGCTCGACGGAGGCCGCACTCTCGACTTCCTCGCGGCGGGTTTCCGCCGTCGGCACCAAGATGCCAGCGGCGCCGGCCGCTTCGGCCGCCTCGACGTCGCTTCCGATGTCGCCGATCACCACACAGCGCGCCGCCGGTACGTCGAGCTCCTGACATGCCGCTTTGACCATGCCCGGGGCCGGCTTACGGCAAGCGCAGCCGTCTGTCGCTCCATGCGGACACACCTGCCAGGTGTCGAAGGGACCGAGCAGCTCTGTCACGCGCCGGTTGACAGCCTGGACCTGATCGCCGGTCAGCGTTCCGGCCGCCACCCCCGACTGGTTGGTGATGACCCCGACACGAACGCCCGCCGCCCGGAGCCGTTCGACGGCCTCGCCAGCACCCCGCACGACCATCACGGCATCGGGTTCACCGTTGTAGGGCACATTGTGGACCAGCGTCCCGTCGCGGTCGAAGAGCACGAGCTCGGGCACACTGCGCCACGGTTGCGCGAAGCGGTGCTGAAGCAGCCCGCGGACGGTGTGCCAGGATGCGGCGAACGGGATGACGGCGCTGGTGATCGCCAGGCGGCGTACCTCGGCCGGGTCCCGCGGTCCAGGAGCGATTCGCGCTGCGGCGAACTCCGCCCACCCGACCAGCCAAGCGAGGGCAGGCAGCAAAGCCGCTCGACGCGCGCCGGTCAGTATGAGACCGGCGGTTGTCCCGGCGCACACAGTCATCACCACGTGGCGGGGCCGACGGCCGGCCGGCGCTCCGACCAGAGAGCGCCACCCCTTGCCATGCAGCTTGCGCATCAGCATGTCGTCTGCGTTGCCAGCTTGCTGCCGCACGCTGATCCAGTCGTCAACCGGCCGCACCGGATGGGTGACACACCGCCTACCGCGAGTGATCCGGCCGCCGGATCGGCTGACGCGCAGTCCCAGATCTGCGTCTTCGCGGAAGGCCCGGAGGAATCGCTCGTCGAAACCGCCGACCTCCATCAGTGCCGAACGCCGGTAGGTGAGATCGGCGGTGATCCACTGTGCTGTGGCCAGCCCGGCGGTGGAACGCTCCCAGTCGGTCGGGCGCCGATCGTCCGGCAACGGCACCACGATCCTCCCCGCTACACCTGCCACGTCGCCGGTCGCTGCTGCCAGGTCAGTGGCCAACCGCTCCAACCAGTCAGGTTCGGGCACTACGTCGTCGTCGAGAAAACTGACCCAGCGAGTGCGAGCGAGCCGCCAGCCGAGGTTGCGGGCACGTGCCGGTCCTCCGCCGCCGGAGCGCACCACCTGCAGATGGTCGACACCCGCCTCGGCGAGGTCGTCCTGCAGGGGTTTCCCGTCAACCCGGTCGTCGACGACGACCACCGAGTCTGGTCGCGGACCGCGTCCGCTGGCCAGTGCCTCGAGCAGCACCCGAAGACTCGGCCGACCCACAGTGGGGATGACGACCGTCGTCGCGAGCGTGTCCATCAGCTCGACGGTGGCCGGCGGACGACGAATGGGCCGATGGCGAGGAGGTCGACGGGCGCTGAGCCGAAGCACTCGAGCGCGTCGCGGGGGTCGTCGACCATCGGGCGCCCTGCAGTGTTGAGGCTGGTGTTGATCACGACGGGAAGGCCGGTGCGCTGCTCGAACCGCTCGAGCATGCGGGCGACAAGCGGCTCGGATCCCCGGTCGACCGTCTGCACACGCGCCGTACCGTCGACGTGGACGACGGCTGCGATGCGGTCGCGCCACTGCGGTGCCACGTCATGCACGAACAGCATGTACGGCGACGGCAGCGGACCTCTGGTGAAGATGTCGGGGGCCCGGTCGGCGAGCACCATCGGAGCCACCGGCCGAAACTGCTCGCGACCCTTGACGTCGTTGAGCCGCTCGAGGTTCCGCGGGTGGCCGGGATGGGCGAGCAGTGACCGGTGACCCAGGGCGCGAGGGCCGTACTCGCTCCGACCCTGGAACCAAGCGACGACGCCGTTGTCGGCCAGGCACTCGGCCACGGCATCGGCGACGTCGACCGGCCGCGTGAACGGCACCCGGGCGGTGGTGAGCCATGCCTCGATCTCGTCGTCGGTCCACCCGCGACCAAGATCCGCTCCCGGCATCGCAGCCGTGACATCGCCGAGGTCTCGCGCGACCGAAAGCGCGCCGCCCAGCGCAGTGCCGGAGTCGCCGGCGGCGGGCTGCACCCACACGTCGCGGTACGTGCTCTCGGCGAAGATGCGCGAGTTCGCAACACAGTTCAAGGCGACGCCGCCCGCCAAGCTCAACACGTCGTTGCCGGTGCGCCGCGAGAGGTCGTCGACCAACTCCAGCAAGACCTCCTCAAGCCGGCGTTGCACACTGGCGGCAAGGTCGGCATGGTCGGTGGTCCAGAGTTCGTCGGCGGCACGCTGCTTGACCAAGCTCGACCAGTCGACCGGGTCGGTGCAGAATCCGCCGTCACCGGTGGTGTAAACGGCTTGCCGCAATTCGTCGAGATAGCGCGGCTTGCCATAGGAGGCGAGCGCCATCACCTTGTACTCGTCGCTGCTGCGCAGAAAGCCCAGATGCTGGGTGACGTCCTCGTACAGCAGACCCAGCGAGTGCGGCAGCGCTTGGCTCGCGAAGACCTCGAGCGCACCGTCGTCGTACGTGCCGGCGAGATGGCTCACCGACTCACCGCGACCGTCCAGAACCAGGACGTCGACCGGGTCGTAGGGCGACGCCAACCCGGCCGAGGCGGCGTGTGCGACATGGTGCGGGACGTAGCGGACAGCAGCCGGGTCGAGGCCCGGCAAGGAGGTCGCCAAGAAGTTCGGAGCGGTCCGGGCATAGGTCAGGCGCAAGTGGTCCCACGGGTCGGCGAGCGACATCTCCTCGGCCGGCCGGGCCAGTGCGGGATCAAAGGAGTAGGCGACAGCGTCGAGCTCTGAGGCGTCGATACCGGCTTGCTGCAGGCACCAGGCGGCGGCTAGCTCCGGCAGCTCCCAGGCGGCGAACGGAACCGGACGCTTGCCGTGTTTGCGACGGGAGAACCGCTCTTCCTCGGCCGCCGCGACCGTCACTCCGTCGACCACCAGCGCCGCCGACGGGTCGTGAAAGATCGCGTTGATGCCCAGCACCTTCAAGCGCTGCTCCTTCGTCCGTTACCCTCTACGGCGGGAGAAGTGCCCACTTGGCTAGGGGACAAACGGTTCTCGGGCGGAGAAGCGCTTCTCCGGCGGCGGGTACGGCCCAGCGGCTCGAGGTGTCGATCAGGCGTTCGAAAGCAGCTCGAGCCGGTTTTCCAGGGCATCAGGCAGTTGCCTGCGCTCCGCCAAGGCCGCCACGAGTCGCGGCACCACGGCCAGCACTGCTGAGCGGCCGGTTGGTCCGCTGTTCACAGCCGACCGGACGCGTCTGACCACCTCGGACCATGGCCGGCGCATCACCGCGGTGAGGATGCTGTTGCGTACGATGAGCTGTTCGCGCGCAGCGCTCGTCGAACGGTTCACCGACGGGTGGTGATGTGCCACCACCTCAGGGACGTAGAAGAGTTGCCAGCCGTCCGCTGCGAGGTCGAGTGCGACCCGCTCCTCCTCCCCCGGAAAGAACACCACTCGGTCGAAGCCACCCACCGCCAAGAAGGCGTCGCGGCGAACCGCGGTGCCGCAGGCGACGAAACCCAGCACCGCAACACCGGGCGCATCATCGCTGGTCGGCAACGGCGAGTCCGCCATCTCAGCCGACGCCGGATCAAGGCGCTCCTCAGATCCGACCAGGATGCGGGCCGCCACCAGACCCAGCCGAGGGTGATCGTCGAACAACCCAACCAGCCGCTCACAGGCGTCGGATGCCCACCATGAGTCGTCGTCGGCAAAGCAGACGTACGGCGTCCTCGCCCGCAGTACGCCGACGTTCCGAGCGGAGGCTCCGCGGTTCTCCGGCAGCTCGACGACTTCGACGTGCGGGAAAGCGGCTCGCACCGCCTCCACAGTGCCGTCACTCGAACCGTTGTCGACGAGGATCACCGGACCCTGGTGGCGCGGCAGGCTGGAGAGCAAGTCGTCGCGGCGGTTCAGGCTGATCACAACGGTCGTCATGCGCTCGTCAGATGGCGTCGGCACAAGGCCATGTCTATCAAGGGGCGCCGACGCCGTGGCAGAGCCGGCTGGCGGGCCTACTAGCGTCACGCCGGAGGACGACCAAAGGTGGCTGAGGTGAACGACGGTACTGAATCAGGTCAATCCAGCTCCAACCGACCGAAGGCATCGCCTCGAGGCTTCCAGCCGATTGTGGACGCCCGGCCGGCCGACTCGCCGTGGCCGACGATGCTGTGGCCACCGCCGGCCGGAACGTTGTTGCGCGGCGCGGTGGTCGAGCTGGTCCCCATCGACCCGGAGCGCGATGCTGCCGAGCTCTTCGCCGCCTTGGACTTCGACGCGGTTTGGCTTCACCTGAGGGCTCGACCGGCGAATCCCGCCGCTTACGCGGCCGCCTTGACGGAGGACCTCGGAGCGGGCCGCTTCCCCTGGCTCGTCAGGTTGGTTCGTGACTCTGCCGGGTTGGCAGCCGGATCGGTGGTCGGGACGTCGTCGTACCTGGACATCTCGGTGGGCGACGCTCGTCTGGAGATCGGGTTCACCGCCTACACCCCGGCGGTCTGGGGCACCGCCGTCAACCCGGAGACGAAGCTGCTGTTGCTCGGACACGCGTTCGAGCAGCTGCGTGCCGGCCGGGTGCAGCTCAAGACCGACGTGCGCAACGTGCGCTCGCAGCGAGCAATCGATCGGCTCGGAGCGAGGTACGAGGGCACGTTGCGGCGCTATCAACGGCGCACCGACGGCACCGTCAGGGACACTGTGATGTTCTCCGTGACCGCCGAAGAGTTGCCAGCCGTCGAGGCGCGCCTGCGCACCCGGCTTGCATGAAAGCCGAGGCCAGGGGCACTTCATCGGCTGTGCGGATCTCGGTGCTCGGAACCGGCTATCTCGGGGCCACGCACGCCGCCTGCATGGCCGCGTGCGGTCACGAGGTCGTAGCCATCGACACCAGCGAGGAACGCATCGCGCTCTTGGCGACCGGCCGGGCACCGTTTCACGAACCCGGGCTTGACGATCTGTTGCAGACGGGCCTGCGTCAGGGCCGGCTCTCCTTCAGCACGGAATACTCGGCCGTACGCGGTTGTGCCGTGCACTTCCTCTGCGTCGGCACCCCGCAAGTGCGGGGCAGTTATGCAGCCGACCTTTCGGCGCTCGAGGAAGCGGTCACCAGCTTGGGTCCGCTCCTGGTCCGGCCTTCCCTGGTGGTTGGCAAGTCGACGGTGCCCGCCGGCACCGCGGCACACGTGCAATCCCGGCTTCGGGAGCTCGCGCCGGCCGGGGCTGACGTCGATGTCGCATGGAACCCTGAGTTCCTACGCGAGGGGCATGCGGTCGAGGACTCGCTACGCCCCGACCGGCTGGTGTTCGGCGCCGAGACGCATGCGGCCGACCAGACACTGAGAGACGTCTATGCGCCGCTGCTGGCGGCCGGTGTACCGGTCGTGCACACCGACCCCGCGACTGCCGAGCTCGCCAAGGTCTCAGCCAACGCGATGCTCGCCACCCGCATCTCGCTGGTCAACCTGCTGGCGGAGGTTTGTGAGGCGGCGAACGCCGACGTCGGTGATCTCACGACGATCCTTGGTTTGGACGAGCGCATCGGACCCCTGTTCCTTACTCCCGGCATCGGGTATGGCGGCGGCTGCCTACCCAAGGACACCCGGGCGTTCATCGCTCGTGCCCATGAGTTGGGTGCGGGCGAACCAGCCGGCCTGTTGCGCGAGGTCGACGCCGTCAATCTGCGGCAACGCGCACGGACAGTGGACCTCACCGTCGCCCTCCTGGGTGGGGCTGCCGAGGGCAGCACGGTCGCCGTACTCGGCGCCGCGTTCAAGGCCAACTCCGACGACGTGCGCGACTCGCCTGCGCTCGACGTCGCTGCGACGTTGGCCGCTCGAGGAGCCGACGTTCGGGTCTACGACCCGATGGCAACGGCCAATGCCCGACGGGCCGAGCCCCGGCTCGACTACGCCGAAACAGTGGAGTCGGCATGCCGTGCTGCCGATGTCGTGCTGGTGCTTACCGAATGGGCCGAGTTCGCCGGTCTGGACCCGGTATCGCTGGCCGAGGTCGTCGCCACGCCGGTGATTGTCGACGGGCGGCTGCTGCTCGACGCCGACAAGTGGCGCGCCGCCGGTTGGTCGTTCCACGGACTCGGCCGGCCGGCCAGGTAGGACGACGTGCGCGTTCTCGTCTGGCACGTCCATGGCTCATGGACGACATCGCTCGTGCAGGGCAGCCATGACTACGTCGTACCAGTGGTGCCTGGTCGGGGGCCCGAGGGACGCGGGCGAGCGCGTACTTGGACGTGGCCGGCCAGCACAGTGGAGCTGTCGCCTGCGGAGCTGCGCGCCACCGAGTTCGATGTCGTGATCCTCCAGCGCCCGCAAGAGCTGGCGTTGACGGCGGAGTGGACTGGCCGGCGGCCGGGCATCGACCTGCCGGCGGTCTACGTCGAACACAACACGCCAGGTGGCCCCGCCGCGACCACCCGGCATCCGCTGGCCGATCAAGCCGACATACCCGTCGTCCACGTCACCCACTTCAACCGGTTGTTTTGGGACTGCGGGTCGACGCCCACCTCGGTGATCGAACACGGCATCGTCGACCCCGGACACCGATACTCCGGGGAGTGGCCCCGCGCTGCTGTGGTGATCAACGACCCGCTCCGCCGGGGGCGGGCGGTGGGCACCGACCTACTGCCTGCTTTGGCGGAGGCGGCGCCCCTCGACGTGTTCGGCATGAACGTGCATGCGCTCAACGATGTCGCGGATCTTCCCGCTCACCGCCTGTGGACGTTCGAAGACCTCCCGCAGGAGCAGATGCACGCCCAGCTTGCCCGACGACGGGTCTACGTCCACACCTCGCGCTGGACGTCGCTTGGGCTCGCACTGATCGAGGCCATGCACCTCGGGATGCCGGTGGTCGCGCTCGCAACCACCGAGACGGTCCGCGCGGTACCAATCGGCGCTGGAGTGGTATCGACCCGGGTGGAGGACCTCGTCAACGCCGTCTGGCGGTTCGTGCACGACCCGCTCGAAGCGCAGGCCGTCGGCGCAGCCGCCCGCGAGGCAGCTTTGAGTCGCTATGGACTCGGCCGGTTCCTGGCCGACTGGGACACCGTGCTCGTCGAGGTGACGACGAGCACGCGAGCCGCCGCGCCATCGTGACGTAGGGCGCCTGATGCAGTTCATGCTCGCCGAGCGAGGCACCCCGGTCGACCTCGCCAGACTTGCTGCCCGCGGGTGGTTGTTCGATCTCAAGATCGATGGCATCCGGGCTCTGGTGACGATCCAGGGCGGCGATGGAAGCGATCCGGTCGTGACCATGACGTCGCGGAACGGTATCGATCTGACCGGCCGCTACCCTGAGCTGCTGACGGCCGTCCACGAGGTGGCGGCCCCATTCATGGCGGCAGATGGGCGGGCAACAAGTGAGGTTGCCGGAGAGCTGGTGCTCGACGCCGAGATAGCGGTGCCGGGTCCCGACGGTCTCCCGTCGTGGCCGTTGACGCATCGGCGTACGGCCCAGCGTTCGAGTCGACGTCCCATGGAAGCTGGCGCGCCAGCGGTGCTGTACGTCTTCGACGTGCTGCATCGCAACGGACAAGATCTGCGGCCATCTTCGTTGCAAGAGCGCCGCGCGGTCCTGGAGGAGCTGTCCGCCGACTGGCCCGACCGGGTCACCTTGACGCCCAGTGACGGCGATGCCGACGCGATGTGGGCGTTCGTGCGTGCTCATCGCCTCGAGGGAGTAATCGCCAAGGACCCGCAGAGCCGTTACGTCGCCGGGCGGTCAAGCAGCTGGGTGAAGATCAAGGCAACCCAGACGCTCAGCTGTCTTGTCGGCGGCGTGGAGTGGGCTCCCGACGTACCTGGAGAACCGCGTTCGCTCCAGCTGTTCCTGGTCGACGCGGAAGGCTCGCTGGTGCCGGTCGGCAAAGCGTCGGCTGGGGTATCCCCAGCTCTGCGTCCGGCCCTTCGTGCGGGTCTGCAGCATCCACCGCTGATCGTGGAGGTGGAGTTCACGCAGCTGACGCCGGGCAGGGTGCTGCGCAATCCAGTTGTGCGTGCGGTCCGCTCCGACCTCGACGTGCTCGACTGCTCGACCGACCAGCTGACCGAGGCCGCCGGCTGACCCTCGAACTTGGGCTCAGCCGGGAACCGAAAGGTCTGGCCCCGCTTCGAGCTCGTCTTCCTCGGCGGCCACCGCACCCGCGGCGCAGTCACTGTCGACAGACAAGCTGACGGCCCAGTAAAAGATCGCCAGTGAGAATGCCGCGACGACGAGGAGGTCCCACGGGTTCGTGATCTTCAGCTGCGCACCGACGCCGTAGCTGCCGAAGTAGCCGATCACCACCATGCCGGCCAGCCACGGAGCGACCCAGATGGCATTCGGGGAATGTATGTCCGGCCGGTTGTCAGCCGACGTGAACACGCGGGTGAGCCCGAACAAAACGAGGCCGAAGAGGATGGCCAGCGACAGCTTCCATGTCGCCTCGAAGCCGCTCCAGTAAATGATCAGGTTTGCCGCAATAAAGGCGATAGGCGAAAGCAGGCCCGGTGCCGGCAGGTGGTACGGCCGCTCGCGATCAGGGTCGATGCGGCGTAGCGCGGTCAGCGAGACCGGAGCAAACGCGTACATGATGGCTGTCGCCTCGGTCACGAGACCCACCAGGCTCGCCCAACTGGGGAAAGGCAGGAAAGCCAGCTCGCCGATGATGAACGCCAAGATGATCGAGACAATCGGCACGCCTCGACGGCTGACCTGGGCGAGCTGCGGCGGGGCTGTCTTCTGCCGCCCTAGTGCGTAGGACAACCGCGACGACGTGCCGAGGTACAGCAGACCGGTGCCAGCCGGGGAGATGAACGCGTCGACGTACAAGAGCGAGGCCAGCCAGGCGGCGCCGGCGGCGGTGGCGAGCGTGGCATAGGGCCCGAAGTCCCCCGCCGGCATGGGAGAGGCCCAGCCGCCGCTGGCCAGCTGGGCAGGATCGATGCCACCGATGAAGGCAATCTCCAGCGCAATGTAGAGCGTCGTGCCGACGACCATGGCGATGATGACGGCCCGTGAGATGTCTCGCTGTGGATTTCGCGCCTCGCCGCCCATCTGAATCGCCTGCTCGAAGCCCTGCATCGCGAAGATCAAGCCGGCTGGCAGCGCCGCGAAGACACCGTGGATGCCGAACGGCATGAAGCCGCTGCTGGTGAAGTTGGAGCCGTGGAAGCTGACGAGGAGCAGCACCACGACGGTCAGTGCTGGTACGGCGAATTTCCACATCACGGTAATTGTGTTGCTCTCCGCCAAGAACTTGACGCCGACCAGGTTAACGAAGGTGAAGACAAGCATCAGCACCGTGCCGATAATGAGCCCGAGCCCGTTCAGCGTCGCATTGGCGTTGAGCATGTTCATGTTGTCCTGCACCCAGCTGATGTTGTTCAGGTAGGTCAGGCTCGCCTCGACCTCGATCGGGGCGATGGTCACGGCCTGGAGATAGGCGGCCCAACCGGCGATGAATCCGGTCAGCTCACCGAACGCGAAGTGCGGAAAACGCGCCGTGCCACCGGCCACTGGGTACGCCGCCCCGAGCTCGGCATGAACCAAGGCGAGCACCGCCAGCATGGCGCCGCCGAGCACCCACGAGATGAGCGACGCCGGACCAGCGGCCTGAGCACCGTACAGCGCCCCCAGCAGCCAGCCGGAGCCGATGATCGACCCCAACGAGACGAAGGTGAGACCGAGCAGGCCGATATCTCGTCGGAGGTGGCGGTCGTCCACCGACCCCGTGTTTGCTGCTGGCGATGCGACACTTGCCATGCCCGGCACCTCAATCCTTCGGCGGGTGCACCGCCTCGGATACACGCGGTGCGTGTGGCACGCTAACGGTCACAACACCCGTCGCGCCAGAGAGCAACGCGAAAAGTTCGCAGTTCGACGCTCGCAAGCAGTCGTTGCCGCGTGTCAGCTGACTGTTGCGACTGGGTTGCTCCGAGCAGCACGTTCGTCTGAGGTGCGCCGAACGAGGACTCGGCCAGCAGTGACCCGCACCTCGAATGCCGGCTCCGGCTGCGTCGCGGGGCCCTGAGCGACGCTGCCGTCGGCGAGCCGGAAGCGGCTGCCGTGCCACGGGCACTCGATGCAGTCATCGACCAGCGTGCCCTCGTGAAGGGGGCCGCCGCGGTGCGTGCAGCGATCGTTCAAGGCGTAGATCTCCCCCTGCGACCGCACCAGGACGAGGGGGACTATTCCGACTGTTGCCGCGACGGGCGAACCCTCAACAAGGTCGGCCTCCGCCGCGACGTCCGTCCACTCCGTCGGTGCCCCGAGGAAGGCGGTGGTATCTACCCCGACCCCGAGCGCATACGCGAGGTGTCCGCCGAGCCAACCGCTGAATCCGACAACCCCGGCTCCCACCAGAGCGAGTCCTGCTCCTTTGAGCTGGCGACCTTGTCGCCGCGCTCGCCAGGAGGCGACGTACAGGCCGAGGCCTGCTGAGTTGGCGAGTCCGTGAACGAGTCCGACCCGGCGCTCCGCCCCCGACGTATCTGACCAGTCTGAGGCTCCGGTGAGCGCTGTGGGCACGGCCGAGATGATGCCCAGGAACACGAGCTTGCGGGCGGCGTCACGGCTGCCTCGCCCACCCACCAGGTCGAGCCAGCTCGCCCCAACCCACGACCCGATGGGTATGGCGATGAGAGCGGGGTGGGCAGGATGACCCAGCGGCGTGCCTGACAACGCGTCCTTGAGCTTGCCAGGCTGCAGCACCTTGCCTACGGCTTCGGCGACAACTTCCGCTGGCTTGTCTAGGACGGCGGCGTTTTCGATGGTCTTCGCGATCTGCTCGGCGATCATGCGTGGAGTCTATGCAACTGTGACTCTCCTTGCCAGGGTCTCTCCAACCCTCGGAAGGCCCTGGGTAGGCCCGACAGCCTGGTTCGGATCAACCGCTGCAAGCGTGAGTTGCGGCGTACCTTCATGCCATGCGGCATGCACTCTTCCTCCCGATCTTCGGCGAGCTGGCCGACCCAAGGGTCGTAGCCGAACTGGCGGTTGAGGCAGAAGGTGCCGGCTGGGATGGCGTCTTCGTCTGGGACCACGTGGCGTATGCCGCTCCGGTGCGGGCTATCGCCGATCCGTGGGTGACGCTTGCTGCTGCCGCGACGCTGACCAGCCGGGTCCGGATGGGTCCGTTGGTCACGCCACTCCCCCGTCGGCGCCCGCTGAAGCTGGCGCGGGAGGTGGCGACGCTCGATGTTCTGTCCGAAGGGCGGGTCGTGCTCGGCGTCGGGATCGGTGACGACGGCGCCGGTGAGTTCAGCGGCAGCGGTGAGCAGACCGAGGCGCGAGTGCGTGGCGCCATGCTCGACGAGGCACTCGACGTGGTCACCGCCGCCTGGACCGGTGAGCTCGTCCAGCATCGCGGGGAGCATTATGTGCTCGACGGCCTGCGGGTCGAGCCGCACCCCGTGCAGCTGCCGCGCCCGCCGATCTGGGTAGCGATGCGTCACGGCAACCGCGCCCCGCTACGTCGGGCTGCGCGCTACGACGGCGTCTTCCCGATCGGGATCCAGTCTCCTGCCGATTTGCAGGAAGTGCTAACCGATGTTCACCGCATGCGCAACGAGGCAGGCGCCACCGACTCGTCGCCACCGCCCTATGACGTGGTCACGAGCTCGTCAGCTGGCGCCGACTGGCGCCCTTATGAAGACGCCGGCGCGACATGGTGGTTGACGTCGTTCTCGCCGTACGACGTCACGGCGGCAGCCGTTCGCGGCGTTATCGAGCAAGAAGCGGCAAAGTTCGCGGGCTGATATCGGCCCGCCAGCGGCGTACAGCCCCCTCGGGCTAACGGCCGATGAGCTCACCGAGAAGCTCGATGTACTGACCGAGGTGCCGGTCGCCGAGGAACTCCGCACGGACCCGCTCGCGTGCCTTGTGGCCGAGCTCGTCAGCTCGCTCGCGGTCGCTCAGCAGGCCGACGATGGCTTCGCCAGCCGCGTTCAGATCGTGCGGGTCGACCAGCATGCCGTGCACGCCGTTGTCAATCTGATCGGGGATGCCGCCAACCGCGCTGGCCACCGTCGGCTTGGACTTCCACATGGCCTCGGTGACGGTGAGCCCGAATCCTTCGGCGAAGCTCTTTTGCACCACGACCGCTGCCTGCCGTTGGACCGCATTGACGATGAGCGCGTTCTCGTCGAGGTCGTCCATCGGCACTCGCACGAGCAGCACATGGCTCCGCACGGCGTCGGGTAGCTGCTGCCACTGCGCCTCGCACTCGGCCAAGACCTCAGCGCCCTCAGGATCATCGGCGACCCCGGCGACATCCGGACCGACGAGCAGCAGATAGCTGTCGGGATGCGCAGGAGCGACGTGATCGGCGTAGGCGGCCATCACGCCTCCCATGTCCTTGAGTCGATCCCACCGGCTGACCTGGACGACGAGCGGCGCATCGACCGGCGGCGGCTCCGATTGGCCAGCGGTGAGGTTCCGATGACGGCGTACGGTGTGCGCCGAGCCGTCGCGGCCCTCGAAGCAGACCTCGGGTTCTGCTCGGCCGTCGGGCGCGAGACCGACTAACCGCAGAATTCGGTCGACGGTGTCCTGCTCGATCTCGCAGTTCTTCGGGGTGAAAGGGTCGATCGAGGGCGGGATAATGCGAAGCTTCGCTCGGGCAATCCACGTCGGCGCGTACTGCGCCCGAGTGAACACGATAGCGTCGGCGCGCTCGACGTACGGTCGCAAGAACTCCCAGCCGGCTTCGGTGCGTTCGTTCGTGCTGTCGGAACCGATATGACAGCGCCAGATCACGAGGGCTCCGGCCTCGCGGAGGACGTCGACCAGGCCGGCAGTCTGCGGGTCGTGGAGCAACACGATGTCGCCGCTCTTGACGCGGCTGAGCAGGTCGGCGTGATGTTCCCGCAGCACCTGCTCGTAGACGGCGTGCTCGTGGGAGCCTAGCTCTCCGCCGTCACCCGCAGCGCCGTGCAGGAAATTGTGCAGCCGTTTGGTCAGCGCAAAGAAATCCGAGTTGCCTTGGATCACCAGCCACCGGGTGTCGACGCCGGCGCCCAGCGCGTAGGCGATGAGCGCCTGCAACATCTCAGCGACTCCCCCTCCGGAGGCTGTCGAGTTGATGTTCCACACGGTGCGGCCATCGAGCAGGCTCTTAGCGGAGTCGATATTGGCCGAGAGACGCTTGGACTGATCAGCCGGAAGCAGCTGCGCGAGGTGCTCGAGCGATGCTGGAGACAGATGAACGTCGAGGCATTGTTTGTCGGTCTGCTCAGCGGTCATGACGTGTCTCTTCTCTGGCGGCCAGAAGCCGATGGGTGAGAAGGCGGGCGAGTTTCGGCGAGCGCAGTCTCGCATGGCAATCGCGAGTCGGCGCGGCCACTCTCGACCATCACGCTGCTGCCGGGACGGTGAGCCTGATGAGTCTGTCGCGTGCGCCGTCCAGGTGCAGCTCAGCCCAGGAGGCTACCGACGGCTCCTGGGCGAAGAGCACGATTTGGCGGCCTTCGTCGGCGAGTGTCTTGCACATGCGCAGGATTGCCGCGGTGCGGGTCGGGTCGGCTTGCACCGTGACGTCGTCGAGCAGCAGCGGACTGACGGCGGACGTGCGAGCCAGGTGTTGGGTGAGCGCGATGCGAAGCAGGAGGTAGACCTGCTCAGCGGTTCCGATGCTCAGCGTCTCAGCTGATCGCAGCTCACCTGAGGGCACCTCAATCTTCACGGCGAGAGAGCGCGGGTCGACCCTCGCTCGCTGGTAGCGGCCGTTGGTGATCGTCGGCAGCCATCGCTCGAGCGCTTCGTTGAGGACAGGTGCGAGATCGTTGTAGGTCTCGTCGCGAGCTTGTTTCAGGTAGCCGATCGTCGAGTCGAGCACCTCATCGAGGGAGCGCAGCCGAACCAACTCGCGCTGAGCCCGATCGACGGCCTCTTCGGCCTCGGCAACATCTGGCAGGCACCGCTTTCTCTCGGCAACCTGACCTTGCCGGTTAGCCGCCTCGCGCTCGCTCTCACTTTCACGCGTCTGCGCCGCCTCGAGCTGCGCTAGAGAAGCGGCCACGAACCCATCCACCGCCGTCTCGTCGACGGGCAGACGCATCCCGGCCATCGCTGCGGCATGGGCAACCTCACGGGAGACCGCTGCGAGCTCCGCGTCAGCGGTGCTGAGGTGCGCGGTTGCGTCCTCTGCCGTCTGCCGGGCGGCCTGGGCGGCCGCCGCCATCTGGCCAAGACTGCGGCCGTCAGCGATGGTCTGGAACTCCAACCGCAGCTCGCGTGCCTTGCGAGCTTGATCGGTCCGGCTCTGGCAGTCCCGCTCGTACGCCGAGTAGGCAGCCTCTACTTCGCTGTCGGCATCGCATGAAACGCCGAGCGCGTCGGCCAGTCGGTCGCGGCAGTCCTCGAGTTGACGTTGCGCTGCTGCATCTTCGACTCGCCACTGGTGGGCAGCCGCCCGCTCGGTGCCGATGAGCCGGGCCTGCTCGATCAGCCGTCGCACTGTGACGGCGTCAGGAGGCAGGCCGAGTGCCCGGGCCTCCTGCTCAGCTGCTTGCCGGCGGTTGGCAGCCAGTTGGGCGTTCGATCTGGCTACCTCCAGCCGAGTCTGCGCGTCGACAAGCACGCGATCGGTTTCACCGAGCGTGCTCCGTGCTGCGCGTGCCCGCTCCCGCACCGCGTCGAGGCGCGCGTCAGCCGCGGCGTCACCGGCTCTCTCGCGCACACGAGCGCGCGGCTCACCGCCAAAAGCGAGCCGGCCGATGCTTGCAGCCGTTACTCCGGCGCCTGCGACGAGAGCCGCAGCCCATGGATGCCCGGTCAAGGCCAGCGCCAGGCCGAGAACTCCCAGGACCGCGCCGGCCACCAACCAGAGCCTTGACCGGCTCGGGCCGGCAACGGCAACCTGCGCGACGGCTCCATGTCCAGCTCGGACGTCGGCGTACGCTGCGGACTCCTGGCTGTCTGCATCAGCGACCGCCTCGGATGCTGCCTGTTGGTCAGCTGCTGCTGCTCGAACGTCCGCGACCAACTGGGGTTCGGGCTCGACTTTCGGCGTCTCGAGGCGGTTGACGATCCCCACCACGACCGCCGGGTCCGCCTGCAGCACCGCCTCGAGTGTCGCGTCGTCGGCAAGCGGCGGCTCGACCGCGCGCGCTTTGCTCGCCTCGGCGACAGCCAGCGCCTTCACGTAGTGCTCATAGAGGCTTTCGATCGCCTGCGGGGTCACTTCGACGGCTGCGCTAGGAATGGCCGGCTCGTCAGCGGGCAAAGACGCGGCCAGCTCGTGAGCGCGCGCCGACTCCGCGGCGAGGATCTCCGCCCGCTGCCGCCTGTCGTCGGCCATCGCCCGGGCCGCGGCGGCGCGCTCCTCGGCGACAGCCCGCTGCTGCACCGCGCGCCGCAATCTCTCAGCTGCAGCGACTGACTCCTGGCACTGCCGACGCTGCTCGCTTGCGCGCTCGGCGGCAGCCTCGACATGCTGCAGCTCGCCGACCAACTTCAAGTAATCCGTGTGGGCTGCTCGTGCTTGGAGTTGCGCCTCCTCGGCAACTTTTCGTCGCACGACAGCGCGCCGCAGCGGTTTGGTCGAGTTTGACCTGTCCAGTCCTACGTGTTCGGCGGAGTACTTGGAGAGAGCGTCGAGAGCGGAGGCGGCCGTCTGGTCCTTGCCGGCGGTGGCCGCAGCGCGTTGGATGTCGGTCTGCAAAGCGTCGGCCGCCTCGAGCACCCGCAGCATCTCGGCTTGGTTGACACATGCAGTCGCGGCGAACGTGCGTCGGTTGAGCCCTAGCCAGACCGACCCGTCGGGAGCGCCGTCGTGCATGATTTCGCCGGACAAGTCGAGCCCTCGCTCGTCGGTCGCTCGGCAGTCGACCTTGCCGTCGAGATCGTGC
>JBBPZH010000089.1:0-5515 GCA_038198965.1 Propionibacteriales bacterium | reverse complement strand
CCGGCGCCGATGACTACCTGCCCAAACCTTTCGCGCTGGAGGAGTTGCTGGCGCGAATGCGTGCGATGCTGCGCCGCCGTAGCCTCCGCACCGAACGCGGCGACGACGAAGACCCCCTGGTTTTCTCGGATCTCTCCATGAATCCAGTGACGCGTGAAGTGTGCCGCGGCAGCCGCGCCATCACGTTGACCCGCACCGAGTGGGATCTGCTCGAGTTGTTCATGCGCCGCCCCAAACGAGTGCTGGACCGCGCCTTCATCCTTGAGGAGGTCTGGGGCTACGACTTCCCAACCACCGCAAACTCACTCGAGGTGTACGTCGGCTACGTCCGTCGAAAGACCGAAGCGGAGGGTGAGCCGCGTCTGCTCCACACCGTTCGCGGTGTGGGTTACGTGCTGCGAGACTCACCGCCATGAGCCGGATGTCGATGGCGACCCGCATCTCGTTGCTCGCGGCGTTCGCTGTCGGCCTCTCCGTCAGTGTCGCCAGCCTCGCCGTCTACATCACCTTGGGCAACCAGCTGCACCAAAGCCAGGACAATGCACTTCTGGAGCGGGCCGCCGCTGCCAGCCGAATGCTCGGCGTCACCAGTGCCCCGCTGGGCAACTTCACGTCGAAGCTGCTCGGCGCAGCTGACGCCCGAATCTATTACATCTACAGCAACGGCACGGTGGGGCCGCCAGGGAGCGCCAGCTGGGTGCAGCCGGTGACCGCAGCGGAGCTGAAGGTGGCTGCCGGTGCGTCGTCCTACTCCCTACGCACCATCAACAACAACGGCCACGGAGTGAGAGCGGCGACTGTGCCCTTGGGGCCTGGCGTTGCGTTGATGTTCGTCCAGTCCACCGAACCCATCGAGCGGACGCTTGCACGGATGGGCATCGTCTTGCTGATCGTCGGGCTGGCCGGCATCGTGGTGGCCGCCCTCACCGGGCTGGCGGTGGCCCGCTCGGCCCTGCGGCCGGTGCGCCGGCTCAGCGCCGCCGCCGAGCACATCGCACGTACCGAAGAGCTGACACCCATTCCGGTGACCGGTGACGACGAGCTCGCCAGCCTGGCGATGTCGTTCAACGACATGCTGGCGGCGCTCGCTGCGTCCCGGGGCCGGCAACGACGGCTCGTCGCGGATGCAGGTCACGAGCTGCGCACTCCACTGACCAGCCTCCGCACGAATCTCGAGCTGCTGGCCCAGGCGGACCGCCGAGGGGGCCTGACACCGCAGCAACGCAACGAGATCTTCACCGATGTCACCGCGCAGGTCGAGGAGTTGTCCACGCTGGTCGGAGACCTGGTCGAGCTCGCACGTGACGAGCCCCTGGAGCGCACACCGGAACCGCTCGACCTGGCCGACATCGTGTCGCACGCGATCAACCGCGTACGCCGACGTGCGGCAGGCGTCGTCTTCGACGTCGACATCTCCCCTTGGTGGGTGGTGGGCGAGGCACAGATCCTCGAGCGCGCCGTCACCAATCTGCTCGACAACGCCGCCAAGTGGAGCCCTCCCGGGTCAACGGTCAAGGTGGTCTTGTCCCAGGGCAGCCTGTCGGTGGCCGACGAGGGTCCGGGGGTCAGCGAACCTGATCTGCCCATGATCTTCGAACGTTTCTACCGCGCCGCCGACGCGCGCACCATGCCGGGCTCCGGTCTCGGCCTCTCGATCGTGCAGCAGGCCGCGCAGCGCCATGGCGGCACAGTGACGGCGGCCAATCGTCAGCCGCACGGGGCGGTCTTCACGATGACCCTCCCCGGAAGCGCCGAGCCGGCACCCGTCGCGGTACCCGCACCGACGCTTGACGATTCCGTGCGTGCTCACGCCTGACAAGACCCGGTCGGGAAACAGAACTCAGCCACTCTTAGCGGCAGTCTCAGGCGCTCCTCAGCGACGCGAGCCACGCTCGGCTCCATGACCGACGGCGCGGACCCCCGCTTCCATCCACCGGCTCCTCCGCAGTCCCCCCTTGCCGCGGACAGGCGCCGCGGGGGCCGCGTCGTCGGCGCTGCCCTTCTGGTCGGCGCTCTGGCGGGAGGCGCCACCGGTGTCGCAGGTGCCGCGCTGCTGAACAGCGACTCGGCCGCCACGAGTCTTGCCACTACGAGCAACCAGGCGCCGCTGATGACAAGTGGAGGGGCACCGGTCCCGGCGAGCAAGGGAAGCACCGAGGCAGCTGCCGCGGCGGTGCTCCCTTCGGTCGTGAAGATCTATGCCTCCTCCCCGACTGCGAGTGGCTCAGGCTCTGGCATCGTGCTCACCAAGAACGGCCAGATCCTGACCAACAACCATGTCGTCGAGCTGGCTTTGAACGGGGGGAAGCTGGCCGTGAGCTTCAACGACGGGTCGACGGCTCGAGCGACCGTTGTCGGACGTGACCCACTGACCGATCTCGCGGTCATCCAGGCAAAGACCCACAAGACGTTGCAGCCGGCGACGCTCGGCAACTCAAGCTCGCTGCGCGTTGGCGAACCCGTGGTGGCGGTGGGCTCACCGTTCGGCTTGGAGAGCACGGTGACCACAGGCATCGTCAGCGCGCTCAACCGCCCGGTCATCACCCAGGGTGAGGCGCCCGGCGATCCAACGACTGTGTTTCCCGCCATCCAGACCGACGCGGCCATCAACCCGGGGAACTCCGGGGGCCCGCTCGTGGACGCGACCGGTCGCGTCGTAGGCATCGACTCAGCCATCAAGACCGACTCCAGCACAGCGGGAGTGCAGAGCGGCTCGATCGGGCTGGGGTTTGCGATCCCCATCAACCAGACAATCCCGATCGTCGAGCAGCTGCGGCGGGGCGAGACCCCCACGCATGCCCGCATCGGCGTGACGGTCGGTGACGCCACCGACAAGGTCGGGCTGCCTGACGGGGCGCTGGTCGGCGGCGTCGACCCGAACACCGCAGCGGCTCAAGCCGGGCTGCACAAAGGTGACGTCATCACCAAGCTGGACGGCAACCTCATCACCAACGCCGACTCACTCGTCGCGACCGTTCGGTCCTACCGGCCGGGTGACACCGTCACGCTCACCGTGACCTCTTCGACGGCGCACGGCCGCTCGACGGGTGCTCCTCGCACTGTCAAGGTGACGCTCGGTTCAGACTGACCCCGACCGCCAACTGACTGCGGCGTACGGTCGCAGCTCAGATCAGGTCGGTCACCAGCTCACGAAGCAGGTCGAACCCGTTTTCGGTGAGGATCGACTCGGCGTGGAACTGGATCCCGCGGTAGTGCGGACCGGCGAGATAGTGGATGTCACCCGTGGCTTCATCGCTGTCCACCGATACCCCCGCTGGCAACCTCGTCGATTCGTCCACGCGAGCGACGAACGTGTTGTAGAAGCCGACGTTCTCGCGACGCCCCCTCAGCTCGATGGAGGCCTGCGTGCCCTGGAAGACGATGTCCTTGACGGCCAGTGGCAGTCCGAGAGAAGCGCACAACACCTGGTGACCCAAGCAGACCGCAAGAAACGGCCGCCGCGCGTCGAGGAGGTCGTCGATCGCCGCTCGCACTGCCTTGATCTTGACGTCGCCGCCGTCTCGGGGGTCTCCTGGCCCCGGCCCCACGATGACCAGATCGGCACCGTCGAACGCGCCGGCGGCGTACTCGTGGTGGCGAATCGTCTGGGTGCTCATGCCGAGCACCCGCAACAGGTGTTGCAACATCGTGACGAAGTCGTCCTCGCCGTCGAGGATGACGACGTGCCGGTCAGCCAACCGAGGGTCGGGGCACCGGTTTGACTGCTCCTCGAACCAGAATCGGCTCAACCTGGTGTTGCGTCGGTGCAGACGGTCGACGACCTCGGTGTCGATCAGCAGCTTGCTGACGTCGGCGGCGGCAGTCGCCGCAGCCGGCGCCAGCCCGAAGGCGGAGAGAATGCCCGCCGCCTTGGCCGCTGTCTCGGCTACCTCGCCGCGCGGGTCGGAGTTCCGTACGAGGGTGGCTCCCGCCGTCACCCGCAGCTCACCGGAGCGGCTCACCTCGGCGGTGCGCAACACGATTGGTGCGTCGAGCGTGGGATGCCCTGCCGGGTCGCGCCCAACCAGCGCCAGCAGCGCCCCGTAATAGCCGCGCCCGTCGGGTTCGTACTCCGCGATCAACCGGCAAGCGTTCTCCACCGGGCTGCCGGTGACGGTGGCCGCGAAGAGTGACGAGCGCAAGACTTCACGCACATCGAGGGACGTGCGTCCGGCCAAGACGTACTCCGTGTGGATCAGGTGACTCATCGGTTTCAGATAAGGGCCGAAGATTTGCCCGCCTTCGCCACAGATGGCGCACATCATCTTCAGTTCCTCGTCGACGACCATGAACAGCTCGTAGATCTCCTTCGCGTCGTCGAGAAACCGCAGCAGCCGCGGTTTGAGGTCTCCCGTGGCGGCCTCCGGACCCAGCCGGAATGTGCCGCTGATGGGGTTCATCCGCACCTCGCCACCGATGACACTGAGGTGTCGCTCAGGACTGGCGCCGATCAGGTATCTGTCGCCGGTGAACACCAGGTACGTCCAGTACGCGCCACGTTCGCGCTCCAGCAGGCGACGCAAGACGCTCAACGCTTTCGCGAGGCCCCAGTTGGAGATGGTCGCCCGGAAGTTGCGGGCGATCACCAGATTGGCGCCCTCACCGCGGCCGATCTCGTCAGCGATCACCCTGCCGACCAGGTCGGCGTACTCCTCGTCGGGGATGTCGAAGCCCGCTGGCCCGACAGCTGTCACCTCCTCGTCCGGGAGCTCGGCGAGCAGGGCGCGCAGATTGACTTCCCCCTGGACGTCAATGTCGATGCTTGTCAGCGGCGTTGCGTCGTCGACAGCTCGAAAACCCCTCTCATGGATCTGGGCAAACGGCACGCAGATCAGCTGGTCAAAGCCAGGTGGCTGCCGGACCGGCTCGGGACTGACCGGCACGTCGGTGAGCGACGCCAACTGCCCGGCAGTTCCTCCGAGCAGTCGCACCGTCTCCTCCTCGCCGAACCTGATCAGCGCGAAAGCCGGCCGAGCCGTGATGTCGTTGAGCAGGGTCACCAGGCGGCGTCCGTCGAGCCGGCCACGCAAGAGGTCGGCGGCGTGCACCGCCAAGACTCGCTGGTGCCGACCACGTCGAGTCGCAACGTGGCGCGGGTGAGGACGACGTACAACGTCGCGACGCCGACCACCGACTCGGCCACAATCGAGTCCGGCTCGACGACAACGCACGCGTCGAACTCCAGCCCTTTGGTGTCCAACGCCTCGAGCACCGACACCCGGTTGGCGTCGGTGCCGCCCAGCCAGGTTTGCACTCGGGTTCGCCAGGTGCGGGGTACGACGACCCCCACCGTCCCGTCCACCTCCTCCGCAACAGCCGCCGTGGCCAGCCTGACCGCGGCCGGTAGGTCGGCGGCTGGCACGAGTTGCAGCCGCGGCTCGACGCCGGTCGAACGGACTGCTATCGGGAGGTCGGCAGCGGGAAGGGATCGGCGGGCCAATTCGACCGCCAACGCGAAGATCTCTTTGGAGTTTCGGTAGTTGGTCGACAAGTGGAATATGCGCTGGTCTTTGCT
>JBBPZH010000088.1:0-15506 GCA_038198965.1 Propionibacteriales bacterium | reverse complement strand
GGGTTGCAGAGGTACGCCGTCCGCAGCGCCGTGGCCCGTCGCTAACGTGAAGCCATGAACACAATGAAACCTGAGCAGAGCTCGTACACCGTGGCCGGCCTGGACCTGAAGGACGGCCACAAGGTCGCCTGCGCGTTGCAGGACCGTCTCAACGCGCTCAACGACTTGCAACTCACCCTCAAGCACGTGCACTGGAATGTCGTGGGGCGGGACTTCATCGGCGTACACGAGATGCTCGACCCGCAGATCGACGCTGTCCGGCTGATGGTCGACGCCACCGCCGAGCGCATGGCCACGATGGGTGTGTCACCCGTAGGGACCCCGGGCGCCATCGTCGCTGACCGCAGCTGGGACGACTACTCCCTCGGGCGGGCAACGACCCAGCAGCATCTGGCGGCGCTCGACCTCGTGTACACCGGCGTGACGACCGATCACCGGAAGGTGATAGACGAGGTCGGCGACCTCGACCCGGTCACCGAGGACCTGCTCATCGGCCAGACCGCCGAGCTCGAGCAGTTCCACTGGTTCATCCGCGCCCACCTCGAGAACGAGGCGGGCGATCTGGCAACGGAGGGCGCGCGCACCGAGAAGGGCGCCGCAAAGAAGGCCCGGGCGGCACGGCGCTGAACTCAGCGGCTCAATGCGACGTTGCGAACGGTAATCCGGTCAGGGTGACCCAGCTACACCACAGCTTCGGTCCACACCCGTTGCAAGATCTCCTCGACGGTCTGGTCCACGGTCTGGTCAGAGGTGTCGAGCCACAGCCCAAGGCGTGGTGTTTTGTGCCTGAGGTGGGCGTCTAGCTCTGCCACATCTTCGTCGCCTGCCTGGTAGGCGACCTTTCTGCGAGCGGCTCGTCGAGCGTCGTCGCGGCTTTGCACCACGTCAGCTCGGGGGGCCAGCACGACCACGTGCCGCGGTCTGGTTTGGATAGCCTTAACGAGATCGGTGAGATAGCTTCCGAGGATGATGTCCTGAAGCACGACGGTAAATCCGGCGTCGGCGTACGCATCTGCGACCAGTGCCGCCATCGCGTACCGCAGGCGCAGCTGGCGGATCGCTTCGGTGGGCGGATTTGCGGGCCCCATCTCGGCCCTGCCGTTGACGATGATTCTCCTGAACAGGTCGCCGCGTAGATGCACCGACGTAGGAAGCCGCTCGGCGAGGGCCTGGGAGACGGTCGACTTGCCCGCACCTTGGATGCCCGTTACGACGATGACTGCCACCTCGTCCACGCTTTCTAGTGCCTGGCCGAGTCAGGGCAGGGTCAAGACTTCGGCGCCGGAGTTGGTCACCACCAGCGTGTGCTCGAACTGAGCGCTGCGGCTGCCGTCTTTGGTGACGACGGTCCAGCCGTCGTCCCAGAGATCCCACTCAGTGGCGCCGAGCGTGAGCATGGGCTCGATGGTGAACGTCATGCCGGGCTGGATCAGCGTGTCGAACCGCGGGTCGTCGTAGTGCGGGATCACCAACCCTGAGTGGAACGTCGTGCTGATGCCGTGCCCGGTGTAGTCGGTGACGACGCCGTAACCGAACCGCTTGGCGTACGCCTCGATGACGCGTCCGATCACATTGATCCGTCGACCCGGTCTCACCGCCTTGATGGCCCGGCCAAGCGCTTCTTCGGTGCGTTCCACGAGGAGCCGGCTCTTCTCGTCGACGTCACCGACGCAGTACGTCGCGTTGGTGTCGCCGTGCACCCCGCCGACATATGCCGTGATGTCAATGTTGCAGATGTCGCCGTTTTCGAGCCGTCGCGAGTCGGGGATGCCGTGACAGATGCACTCGTTGACCGACGTGCACAGCGACTTCGGAAAACCCCGGTAGCCGAGCGTCGACGGGTAAGCGCCGGAGTCGCAGAGGTACTCATGACCGACTCTGTCGATCTCGTCAGTGCTAACCCCAGGTTTTACAACCTCGGCGCAGGCGCGTAGCGCCTGCGCCGCCAGACGCCCTGCCCTTCGCATCCTTTCGATCGTCTCGGCGTTCTGTACATCCCCTCCGGTGTGCGGTCGTGGCGCCGGCTTGTCGACGTACTCCGGTCGAGGGATCGAGGCGGGCACGAGGCGGCGCGCTGAGACTGTTCCGGCGGCCAGGGCTGTCACAGCGGCGAGTGTAGTTTCATCGTCATGGAAGAACGTTTTTACTACTGCCTCAAACACCACGCCGTGGAAACGCAGCAAGGCTGTCCAGCCGCAGACCGCCTCGGCCCATATCCGACCCGCGAGGAAGCCGAGCGAGCCCTGGAGAAGGTGGCTGAGCGTAACCAGAAGTGGGACAACGACCCGGCCTGGAACGACGACGTCTGAGGGGCGCGTCCGCCGGGTCGTCTCGCTCGTCCCGTCGCTGACGGAGAGCGTGGCAGCGACCGCGCCAGAACTGCTGGTGGGCATCACCGACTGGTGCTCACATCCGCCTGATCTCGCGGCGGAGCGCATCGGCGGCACCAAGAACCCCCGCATCGCCGACATCGCGGCGCTGGAACCTGACGTCGTCTTGACGAACGAGGAGGAGAACCGGGCGGCGGACCTGGATGCGTTGCGCGCGGCTGGCGTGCGGGTGTGGGTCACCGACTACACCTCCGTCCCCGATGCGCTTTCGGGTCTCGCCGTGATGCTGCGCACGCTGGGTCTGGGAACGCCGGCTTGGTTGGCGGAGGCTGACGCGGCCTGGCAACCGCCGTGGCAAGGTCCTCGCTGTACCGCGGTGGTGCCGATCTGGCGAAGGCCGTGGATGGCGTTGGGCCGGGACACGTTTGCGGGGGATGTGCTGGCACGGCTTGGCGTCGACAACGTGTTGGCCGACTCGCCCGAGCGGTATCCGCGGTTCAGCCTCGACGACGTACCTGCGCACGACATCGTGGTGCTGCCTGACGAGCCGTACGCCTTCAGCGCGTCGGACGGACAGGAGGCGTTTCACGCGCCCAGCCGCCTGATCTCGGGTCGTCACCTGACGTGGTACGGACCTTCGCTGGCCGAAGCTCGACAAGTGTTGGTGGCACAGATCTGGCATTGACCACCGCAACAACGTCAGCCCGGTCGGGCAGCGTCAGTCTCCGGTCTTGCCGTCGATGCGTTCCCGCAAGAAGTCGGCGTGGCCGTTATGGCGGGCGTACTCCTCGATCATGTGCACGTAGATCCACCGCAGCGAGACGTCGTGGTGGCCACCACCGCGTTTGCCCACGCCGATGACGTCGAGATCGTCGTAGCGAGCGACGACCTCCCGGCATGTCTGCACCTCGCTTCGGAAGGCCGCAAAGTCTGCGCCGACAGCGGCGTTGTCGACGTCGTCGAAGTCGCCGTCCTCGTTGTCGTCGGAGTAGTACAGCGGCGGCGCTTCCTCGCCGGCCAGCGTGCGCCGGAACCACGAGCGTTCGACCTCGGTCATGTGGCGCACCAGCCCCAGCAGCGACAAGGACGACGGCGGCACCGATCGGCTCCGCAATTGGTCATCGGCAAGGTCTTCGCATTTGAACAGCAGCGTCGCCCGGTGGAAATCCAGCCAAGCGTCGAGCATCGGGCGCTCGTCGAGAACAAAGTGCGGATCGGCTCGATCGGTGGCAGGTGGAAATTCAGCTTCGTGTTCAGCTTCATCGGTCATGCAGCGAGACGGTAAGGGTGTGCACCGACAGCGACGTCAGAAGGTGTGCTCCTCGCCGGGGAAGGTGCCGGCTTCGACGTCGGCAGCGAAGTCCTTTGCGGCGGCGAGCAGCGCACCGTGCAGGTCGGCGTACTGCTTGACGAACCGCGGCAGCCGTCCGGTGCGCAATCCCGCCATGTCCTGCCACACCAAGACCTGAGCGTCACAGTCCGGGCCGGCGCCGATACCGATCGTCGGTATGTCAAGCTCCTTGGTGACGCGCGCGGCAACCTCGCCGGGAACCATCTCCATGACAAGCGCGAAGGCGCCGGCCGCCTGGAGGCCGAGGGCTTCGTCGACGAGGCGTTGCCCAGCCGCTCCTCGCCCCTGCACGCGGTATCCACCGAGGTTGTGCTCGGACTGAGGGGTGAAGCCGATGTGCGCCATCACCGGGATGCCGCTGGTCGACAGCAGCTCGACGTGAGGGGCCATGGCCAGCCCACCTTCGAGCTTCACCGCCGCGGCCCCCGCCTCCTTCAGGAATCGCACAGCGGTGTCAAAGGCTTGCTCCGGTGAGCGTTGGTACGAGCCGAACGGCAGGTCGGCGACGACCAGAGCGCGCTGCACCGAACGGACAACCGCCCTGGCGAGCGGGATCAGCTCGTCGACGCTTACTGGCAGCGAGGTCTCGTTGGCGTACACGTTGTTGCTGGCGGAGTCTCCGACGAGCAGGACGGGGATCCCTGCCTCGTCGAACGTCGCGGCGGCGTACTGCTCGTAGGCGGTGAGCATGGCCCACTTTTCACCGCGCTGCTTCATCTCTCGCAGGTGATGGACTCGGACCCTCTTGGTGTTCGCGCTGGCTGTCGAGCGCGCAGGTCCGGTGCCGTACGGCGCCGGGGTCGTGTCGCTCATGCTGACCTCGTCCTAGCTTTCGCGGTCCTGAAGGGGCCGCTTGCCGCTGACAGTCAAGCATGTCTCTACGATCAGGTGTGGCGCTGCACGTGTCCCGTTGGGGGGAATACGGTCCTCCGCCAGAGATCTGCTCCGCTCTGGACGATGCGTTCGCGGCGATGAAGATGACGGTCCAGGTTCCCATCCGAGCCGCCCCTCTCGAGGTCTGGAAAGTCATCACGGACATTCAGCGGATCGGTGAGTTCAGCCCAGAGTGTGTGGAGGCCTGGTGGGTCTCTGGTTCACCGGCGAGAGCGGTCGGTGGGCGCTTCGAGGGGAGAAACCGCAGAGTCACACCTGACGACGTCTTCGAGTGGATCAGACCCTGCGACGTCGTCACGTACGACCCGCCACGCGAGTTCTCCTGGACAGTCGGCAACAAGTACGACGGGGCGCCGGCCACCACGTGGACCTACCGCGTCGAGGCTGCCGAGCACGGGGTCGTCCTGGAGCAACGATTCCAGCACCTGGCCCACGGTCTCAGCGGTCTGCGCATGGCCGCGGAGAAGAGGCCACAGGAAGCTGATCGGGTGCTCGACGAGAGGCGAGCGAACCTGCTGGAGGGGATGCGCGAGACGCTGGATAGAGTGCGCGCAGCTGTCGAGCGCTGACAGCAGCAACCGAGCCCAAGGCCGTCGCGCGCGGGCCGGCTCAAGGTTTCAGAATCGCTCGCGCCAGCGGTTGGTGATAGGGACCCGCCGGTCGCGGCCGAAGTTGCGCGCCGAGATCTTCGGTCCGGGCGGATATTGCCGCCGCTTGTACTCCGCCCGGTCGACGAGCGTGACCACCCGCTCCACCAGCTCAGCGTCGAAGCCTTCGGCGATGAGGTCGGCCGATCCGAGGTCGCGCTCGACGTAGGCGTCCAGGATCTGGTCGAGCAGCTCGTACGGCGGCAGCGAGTCGCTGTCGAGCTGCCCCGGCCGCAGCTCGGCCGATGGCGGTTTGTCGATCACTTCCTCTGGTATGGGCGGTTGCTCGCCGCAACGTTCCGCCTCGTGATTGCGCCACCGGGCCAGCTTCCACACCAAGGTCTTGGGCACGTCTTTGAGCGGTGCGAATCCGCCGACCGCGTCACCATAGATGGTGGAGTAGCCCGTCGCGAGCTCGCTCTTGTTGCCACAGGCGAGCACGAGATGCCCGTGTTGGTTCGAAAGTGCCATCCAGATCACAGCCCGCACGCGCGCCTGGAGGTTCTCCTCTGCCAGCCCGTCGACGTACACCTCCTTGGTGAACGCGTCGACGATGGTCGCGATCGGTACGGTGTCGAGCTGCAGCCCGGTCCGGCGAGCCAGCTCGGCCGCGTCGGTGCGCGAGTGCTCGGTTGACCAGGCGCTTGGATTCGAGACGCCGTAGACGGCATCGGCACCAAGTGCGTCGACGGCGATCACCGCCGCCACTGTCGAGTCAATGCCACCGGAGAGCCCCAGCAAGACTGACCGGAAGCCGTTCTTGCGCACGTAGTCCCGCAATCCGGTGACCAGGGCGGCGTACATCTCCGCCAAGTCGTCAAGGCGCTCGGCCGCCGTCGCCGGCATCGGCTCGTAGGGCGCGACCGGCTCGCTCGAGCAGGTCGTCCGCTGCACCCGGAGGCCATAGACCCGGTCCGTCAGTTCACCTGACGGTCGGTCGGGCTCGTCGCATCGCTCTGCATCAAGACCCGCACTAGCCAACGGCAGCTCCAAGTCGACCACGAGCAGCTCCGGCTCGAACTGGGCCGCGCGCGCGACCAGCTCACCACGAGCGTCGACCACCAGTGAGTCGCCGTCGAAGACGAGCTCGTCTTGGCCACCCACGAGGTTGACGTACGCCACAGCGCACGACCCCTCCTGCGCCCGGCGTGCGCAGAGGTCGAGCCGGAAGTCGTCCTTGTTGCGCTCGTACGGCGACCCGTTCGGTACGACGAGAAGCGCTGCCTCCGCCTTGTCGGCTACCGCGGATGGGCCGTCTTGCCACAGGTCTTCGCAGATCGCGATCGCTACGTCGACGCCATGCACCCGCACGACCTGAACCGTGTCGCCTGGCACGAAGTTGCGGATCTCGTCGCCGACGCCGTAGTTCCACAGGTGGTGCTTGGCCTGTCTGGCGACGACGTGCCCTTGATGCAGGACCGCGACCGCGTTCTGCGGCCGATTCTTCGGCAGCCATGGCCGCCCCTCCACGTCGATCCGGCCGTCGCTGGGTGCCGCCTGGTCGAGGAAGCCGACGATCGAGACGATCTCGCCCAATCCGGCGCCGGCGAACCGTCGGGCGAGCGATTCCATCGCGGAACGTGAGGCTCGGATGAACGACTCGCGAAAAGCCAGGTCTTCGATCGGGTAGCCGGTGAGGGCCATCTCGGGGAGCACGACCAGCTGGGCGCCGCGCTTTGCGGCCATACCAACCGAGTCGAAGATCAGGTCGGCGTTGCCCTCGATGTCACCCACCGTCGGGTTGACCTGTGCGAGCGCGACGCGCAGCTGGGCCACACCGCCAGCCTAGTGCGGGTCGGCGGTCAGCTCCGTAGGAACCGATACCACTTGCGACAGTTAACGCGGCGGAAACATCGCCGCGACAAGATGACGCGCGGTGATGGAGAAAGGTGACCATGGGCAAGCAGGAAGACTTCGTGCTGCGGGCGCTCGAAGAACGCGACGTGCGGTTTGTTCGGCTCTGGTTCACCGACGTGCTGGGGTTCCTCAAGTCGGTGGCGGTCGCTCCAGCTGAGCTCGAGGGCGCCTTCGCGGAGGGCATCGGCTTCGACGGGTCGGCGATCGAGGGGTTCGCCCGCGTCTTCGAGGCCGACATGTTGGCCCGGCCCGACCCGTCGACGTTCCAGATCCTGCCCTGGCGCGGTGAGGACCCGGCCACGGCACGGATGTTCTGCGACATCGTCATGCCCGACGGATCGCCGTCGTACGCCGACCCGCGGTTCGTGCTCAAGCGCACGCTCGCCAAGGCGGCCGAGCAAGGGTTCACCTTCTACACCCACCCGGAGATCGAGTTCTACCTGTTCCGTGAGCTCACAATCGACGGCCAACCGCCGGAGCCCGCCGACCGCAGCGGCTACTTCGACCACACACCGCAAGGCTTGGGGCACGACTTCAGGCGACAAGCCATCACGCTGCTGGAGTCGATGGGCATTTCTGTGGAGTTCAGCCACCACGAAGGCGGCCCAGGACAACAAGAGATCGATCTGCGGTACGCCGACGCGCTGAGCACCGCCGACAACGTCATGACGTTCCGGGTGGTGCTCAAGGAAGTAGCGCTCGGACAGGGGGTGTACGCGTCGTTCATGCCAAAGCCGTTCACCGAGTTCCCCGGCTCCGGCATGCACACGCACCTCTCGCTGTTCGAAGGCGATCGCAACGCGTTCTTCGAGGCGGGCGCGGAGTACCACTTGTCGAAGACGGGACGAGCGTTCATCGCCGGGCTGCTGCATCACGCGGCCGAGATCACCGCGGTGACGAACCAGTGGGTGAACTCATACAAGCGGCTCGCCGGAGGTGGCGAAGCTCCGGCGTACGTCTGCTGGGGTCACAACAACCGCTCCGCATTGGTCCGGGTGCCGATGTACAAGCCGATGAAGGGTCAGTCGACCCGCGTCGAGCTGCGCTCGGTCGACAGCGCCGCCAACCCCTACCTGGCGTTCGCGGTCATGCTGGCCGCTGGTATGCGGGGGATCGACGAGGGTTACGACCTGCCCGCGGGGGCCGAAGACGATGTGTGGTCGCTCAGCGAAGCCGAACGGGGTGCGCTGGGCATTGCTCCGTTGCCGCAGAACCTGCACGATGCGGTCCAGGTGATGGAAGGGTCGGAGCTGGTAGCTGAGACCCTCGGCGAGCACGTCTTCGACTTCTTCCTCCGAAACAAGCGTGCCGAGTGGGACGAGTACCGCCAACAGGTGACGGCGTTCGAACGGGCCCGAATGCTGCCAGTGATGTGACTGGCGCTCGTCACTCGCAAGCAACGGGTGCGGCGTTGGTAGCCTCGTTGGCGTGAGCGCTCCACGCCTGCTCTTCGTCCAGCATGCCGACGATTGCCCACCTGGCTGGTTCGGCGAGGAGGTGGCGGGGGCCGGCCTCGCGTACGACGTCGTACACGGCTCTCGTGGCGACCAGATCCCGCACAATCTGGACGGCTATGCCGGGCTCGTCGTGCTCGGCGGCGAGATGGGGGCCAACGACGACGCTGACCATGCCTGGCTTACCCCGACCAAGGCCCTGATTGCGACCGTGGTGCGCCGCAACCAGTGGTTCTTGGGCATCTGCCTCGGTCACCAGCTGGCGGCCGTGGGGCTCGGTGGGCGGGTGATCAAGAACCCGCACGGCCAGGCGACCGGTCTGACGCTCGTCACGCTGACGGCGACAGGTAGGACAGACCCGCTGCTTGGTGCGATCCCCGACGGGGCGCGAGCGGTGCAGTGGAACCACGACATCGTGTCGGTGCTGCCAAGCGGCGCGACCATTCTGACGACGGCACCCGACGGCACGGCCCAAGCCGTCCGGTACGCCGACCGTGCTTGGGGCGTGCAGTTCCACCCGGAGACGTCGCCGGCGATCTTCAATCGCTGGACGCTCGACTACCGCTCGGCGTACGTGCCGCTGGACTTCGATCTTGACGCTATCGCCCGCGATGTCACAGCGGCGGGACCGCAGCTTCGTGCAGCGTGGGCGCCGTTGGCGGTTCGGTTCGCCACGTTCGTGCGGCAGTCGGCCGAGGACGGCAACCAGGAGGTGCGCAGCAGCGGCCTCTCGACGACGTCACCGGTCAACGTCTCGTCGTGAGCGACGGACGCGTCACCGAGACCGGGCAGTTCGCCCGGTTCGGGTTCACCGACGCGGCCGCCGCAGTGCGGAACTGGGCGGAGGTGGGTTCCAGCTCAGAGCATCTGTTGCGCGGTCTCGCGAGTGCCGCCGATCCCGACGGTGCACTGCGGTCGCTGACCCGAGTGCTGACATCAGCACGTGATCATGGCCCGGAGCTGCGTGCTGCCTTGGACACCGATTCGCCGCTGGCGATGAGGTTGGCGCTGGTGCTAGGCGCCAGCCAGGCGCTGGGCGACCATCTCATCAGGCATCCGCAGGACTGGCGCGAGCTGCGCGGCGACACGTTCGATCAGGTGACACCGACCACGGCCGCACTGCGGTCGGCGCTCGAGCAAGTCAGCGACCGAGACGACCTGCGACGGACGTATCGCCGGCTGCTGTTGGCAGTGGCGGCCCGTGACCTGGTGGCTGCGATCGACGTGGGAGAGACCGCTGCCGAACTCTCCGACCTCGCGGCCGGCGCCGTCGCGGGCGCGCTGCGACTGGCGGTCCAGGAAGTCGGTCCGGCCGCCTCGGCCTGCCGGCTGGCAGTGATCGGCCTGGGCAAGTGCGGTGCCCGGGAGCTCAACTACGTGAGCGATGTCGACGTCATCTTCGTGGCGGAAGCTGTCGATGGGGCCAACGAGGCAACGGCGCTGGGCGCCGCGACCAGCGTGGCTGCGGCGCTGATGCGCATCTGCTCCGACCACACCCGCGAGGGCACGCTGTGGCCGGTCGACGCCGGCCTGCGTCCTGAGGGCCGGGCGGGACCGCTGGTTCGCACCGTCGCGAGCCATGCGGCCTACTACGAACGTTGGGCGAAGACGTGGGAGTTCCAAGCGCTGTTGAAGGCGCGTGCTCTCGCTGGAGATGCGGACCTGGCCGCTCGCTACCTGAGCGCCATCTCCCCGATGGTCTGGACCGCGGCCGACCGGCAGCACTTCGTGAGCGACGCACAAGCCATGCGCCGGCGGGTGGTCGAGCACCTGAGCCGTCGCGAGGCCGACCGGGAGCTCAAGCTGGGGCGGGGCGGACTGCGCGACATCGAGTTCGCGGTCCAGCTCCTACAGCTGGTGCACGGGCGCACGGACACCTCGCTTCGCGCTCCCGACACCCTGTCGGCGCTGCAGGCCCTCACGGCCAGCGGTTATGTCGGGCGAGAAGACGGTGCGAGCCTGGAGGCGGCGTACCGCTTCTTGCGCACGCTGGAGCACCGGTTGCAGCTGCGCCGCCTTCGACGCACCCACCTGGTGCCCACCGACCCGGCGGAGCTGCGGATCCTCGGGCGGTCCATGGGGTTCACTGCCGAGCCGGCATCTGAGCTTGTTGGGGAGTGGCGCCGGTACGCGCACGAGGTGCGGCGGCTGCACGAGAAGCTGTTCTACCGCCCCCTCCTGGCCGCGGTTGCCGCGCTGCCCGGCGACGGAACGCGTCTGACGCCAGAAGCCGCCCGACACCGGCTCGAGGCGCTCGGGTACGTCGACCCTCCGGCTGCGCTGCGGCACCTGGAGGCGCTCACCGCCGGGGTGTCCCGCAGAGCCGCCATCCAACGCACGCTGCTCCCGGCGATGCTTGGCTGGTTCGCTGACGCCCCCGACCCCGACGCCGGGCTCCTGGGATTTCGCCGGCTCAGCGAGGAGCTGGGCTCGACCCACTGGTACCTCGGCATGCTGCGCGATGAGGGTGCGGCCGCGCAGCGGCTTGCCGCGTTGCTGGCGACCAGCCGGTACGCCGCCGATCTGCTGATGCGGGCGCCCGAGGCGTGCTCGATGTTGGCGTCGGACGACGAGTTGCAGCCCCGGCCGCTCGAAGCGCTCAGCCGCGAAGCCCGCACTGCGGCGTTGCGACAAGACGACCCCGACGCCGCCATCGCGGTGGTGCGGGCGATTCGTCGGCGTGAGCTACTGCGCACGGCGGCGGCCGACGTACTCGGGCTGTTGAGCATCGAGGCGGTGGGGGAGGCGCTGACCGCGGCTGCAACGGCAGCCCTTGAGGCGGGTCTTGCGGTGGCTCGCCGGGAGGTGGAGCGGCGAAGTGGCGCCGAACTGCCGACGCGGCTTTGCGTCGTCGCCCTCGGCCGGCTCGGTGGCGCCGAGCTGTCATACGCCAGTGATGCCGACGTCTTGTTCGTCCACCTGCCCAACCCAGACGCCGACGAGCGAGGTGCTCAGGACGCGGCGGTTGCCGTGGCGACCGAGCTCAAACGGCTGTTGGAGATCGCAGGGCCCGAGCCCGGCCTGGTGGTCGACGCCGGACTTCGGCCCGAGGGCCGGCAGGGCCCGTTGGCGCGCAGCCTCGCCTCATACGCCACCTACTACGAACGCTGGTCGAAGATTTGGGAGGCCCAAGCATTGCTGCGGGCGCGACCGGTCGCTGGAGACCTGGAGGTGGGGGAGCGGTTCGTCGAGCTGATCGACCCTTGGCGCTTCCCCGTACAAAGTCTCAGCCCCGGCGATCTCGTGGAGATACGGCGGATCAAGGCCCGGATCGACGCCGAGCGGCTCCCCCGGGGCGCTGACCCCGCGACACATCTCAAGCTCGGGCGCGGAGGACTTGCCGATGTCGAGTGGAGTGTCCAGCTGCTGCAGCTCTGCTTCGCCGGCGCTCGCCCGCCGCTTCGGAGAACGTCGACCTTGGCGGCGCTGGAGGCCGCAGCAGCCGAGGGGGTCGTCACCGCCGCCGACGCCGAAGCTCTGACCGCTGCGTGGCGCTTGGCGAGCCGGGTCCGCAACGCCTTGCTGCTGGTGCGCGGGCGGCCGTCCGACTCGTTGCCGAAGACGGCTCGTGATCGTCGGGGGGTGGCTCACCTGACCGGTCATCGGCTCGATCAGACGGAGGGCTTCGTCGACGACTATCTGCGAACTGCCCGGCGCGCCTCGGTGGCGGTCCGCCGGGTCTTCTGGGGCGAGGAGACCGGTGCCCCGCTGGCTCTAGCGCGCATCCGGACGACCGTCGCGCGTGACCGTAGCCGCCCCTGAACATCACCGACGATGCCGGGAAGCAGCCTTGACCTGACTCAGCCAACGGCGACCGGGGCGGGCTTACGGGCGCGCCGCGCGAGCAGCTGTTCGCGTTCGCGAGGCGTCAGGCCACCCCAGACGCCGTACGGCTCGTGCATGAGCAGTGCGTGTTCCCGGCATTGGCGAAGGACGGGACAGGACTCGCAGTACTGCTTCGCCGCCAGTTCGCGGCGGGCCCTGATGGGGCCGCGCTCGGAGTCGGGCGGGAAGAACACCTCCGGGTCGACGGTTCGACAGAGGCCGTCGTACTGCCATTCCCAGTGTTTCACAAAAGGTGCGGGTAGCCGGCTGGTGTTTGGCACCGCTCCTCCTTCACGTTTCGCTTTCGTTGTGGCGAGCCCGGGAAAGTCGCACGCTTGCGATTGGTATTCCCGTCTCGTGGCTTGGGCACTCTACGAGCATCAAATACGGTGAGTCGAGACGAGCCTCGATCTTTGAGACCAACCTGTTTCTTTTCCCGTAGAAAACGGACAGTTCATCTTTGAGCACGCTGCGTAATGTACCTCGAGTCGGGCATCAAGCGGTAGTCCGGGGGTCTTGGCACGTCGTGATGATGCGTGCGAGCGGTGCCGCAAGGGACTCTGGGGGTGACACGAAAGGCGTCACAAGGGTCTTGTTGTGACAGATGAGGCTCGCCGTGTGTTTGCGTCTTGGCCACTGGATCAGACTGCAGAGCCGTATGAAACGGAAATTTCCGTCGGCCGGTTCGATAGCAGACGGTGTTTCTTGGCGTTGCCGCATCATCGTTACCACAGCCGCACCGTATAGGGCCGGCTCACGCGCGATAGTGGTCGCGTTCGGCGGCGCTGCAGTGTCTGCAACGCACTCGAGCTTCAGGACTCGAACGAGTGGGAAATCTCACCGGCCGAGTCCGCTGTCCGTCGTCAATGCGGTGCGTCAGGCCTTGACGCACCGCCAGGACACGGCACAGTGAGAGCGTGCTCCGGATCGCTGTCGTCGGCTCAGGGCCTGCCGGCGTGTATGCGGCTGAGGCGTTGACTCGCTCAGGTGACACTTCCGTCGATGTCATCGATGCCCTGCCAGCTCCATACGGGCTCGTGCGGTACGGCGTCGCTCCGGATCACCCGAAGATCCGCTCGATCATTGCGACGCTGCACAACGTGCTGGACCATCCCGATGTTCGGTTCTTGGGCAACGTTCACGTCGGTCGCGATTTGACGGCTTCGGAGCTGAAGGAGCATTACGACGCCATCGTGGTCTGCACGGGCGCCGCCGTGGACCGTCGGATGGGAATTCCGCGGGAGGAACTGCCCGGCAGTGTGTCCGCGACAGACTTCGTGGCCTGGTACAACGGCCATCCAGACACCGCCATCGACCGCTTCACGCTCGACGCCGAGCGGGTAGTCGTGGTGGGGGCCGGAAACGTGGCGCTGGATGTCGCCCGCATCGTCGCCAGGTCAGCTGGCGACCTTGCCAGGACAGATCTTCCCGACCATGTGGTCGACGTGCTGCGACGAAGCCGCATCCGTGACATCACGATGCTCGCCCGTCGAGGACCGGTGCAGGCCAAGTTCACGACCAAGGAGCTGCGTGAGATGGGGGACCTCGAGGGCGTCGACGTGGTGGTGGACGCCGCAGACCTCGAGTTGGACGACGTCAGTGTGCAGATGCTGGCGAGCTCCCAGGTCGCCAAGCGCAACCTCGATGCGCTCCGGGGTTGGGCTGCTCGCTCGCTGAGAGGCCAACCAAGACGGCTCGAGCTCGGCTTTTGGTGGCGACCGGTCGAGCTGCTCGGCGACGACCGAGTGACCGGGATCCTCGTGGAGCGCACCGGGCTCGACGCCTCGGGCACCGTGGTTGGGACCGGTGAGATGCGGGAGGTGGCGGCCGACATGGTGCTGCGCTCGATCGGTTACCGCGGGATCTTGTTTCCCGGACTGCCGTTCGACGAGCAGTCCGGCGTAGTCCCCAATGACAACGGACGAGTGCTCGGCGGTGGGAAGCCGGTTCCAGGCTGGTACGTCGCCGGCTGGATCAAACGCGGGCCTACCGGTGTCATCGGCACCAACCGTCGCGATGCCCACCAAACCGTTGATGCGCTGCTTGCCGACATTCCGTCGCTGCCCCGAGCGTCCAAGCGTGACCCTGAGGCGCTCACCGCTCTGTTGGCGGATCGGGGGGTCGCAGTGGTGACCTGGGACGGCTGGAACGCCATCGATGTGGCAGAAGTGGAGCTCGGCAAATCCCAGGGCCGCGACCGCGCCCGCCTCGTCACCCGGGAGCAGCTTCTGCAGGCTGCGAGCGCTATGCATGCCGACTGACGCCGGCCGCCCGACGACGTCGCTAACTGGGTTGACGCTCGCACGCGACTACTACTGGGAGGTCGTCGCCCCGCTCCTACAGGCGCGGTGGCCGGGCGTTCCTCATGCGGCGGGAAGGCTCGGCAGCGGATCGGAGGTCCTGGGACTGGATGACGCGATGTCTCGCGACCACGATTGGGGATTGCGGCTAACGGTGCTCGTCGACCGCCGAGACCCGAAGTCCGTGGCCTCTTTTCTGGCGGACGCACTGCCAGAGTCCTTCCGAGGGTGGCCGTCACGTTTCGCCACCTCGTGGGACCGCCAGGTGAAAGCCCGAGTCGAGATCGATACGTCGGCGGGTTTCGCCAGCTCCCGGCTTGGCCTAGATCCGACGTGCCCGTGGGATGCCCTGGACTGGCTTTCGATGACTGGGCAGTCACTGTTGGAGGTCACGGCTGGAGAGGTCTTTATCGACACCGCCGGCGGCATCACTGACATCCGGCAACGGCTTGTTTGGTATCCGGGAGACGTATGGCATTACGTTGTGGCCGCCGATTGGCGACGCATCGGTCAACTGTTGCCGCTCATGGGGCGTGCCGATTTGCGAGGCGACGAGCTCGGCTCCCGCATCCTCGCTACGCGGATCGCCTCCGTCGCGATGCACCTGGCCTTTCTGCTCCAGAGGCGCTGGCCGCCGTACGTGAAATGGCTCGGCACGGTGTTCGCTGACCTGCCGGTGGCCGAATGGATTGGGCCGAAACTCGGGGAGGTGATGACCGGCTCGGCCTCGTCTCAGCGACAAGCCGGCTCCCTTCTGTTGTCAACCGGTGGCTGCAAGGTCACTGTCGTGGCGGGCCTTCCGAGACGCCGCTGCCGGGCGTAGCGTCGGATCTGCGGGTCCGGGAAGT
>JBBPZH010000087.1:0-23563 GCA_038198965.1 Propionibacteriales bacterium | reverse complement strand
CGAACCCGGAAGTTAAGCCCTTCAGCGCCGATGGTACTGCACGCGGGAGCGTGTGGGAGAGTAGGACGTCGCCGGACAAGCTTTCACACAAGAGGGTCGCCGCTGGCGGCCCTCTTGTGCTGTCAGGACAAAGGAGCACGCAATGGGCCGTCCGCCTCCGAAAGGTCGAGACGCGCGAATCCAGGGCAATCGCGATGCACGCGGGCCAGAAAGCCAGCGAGGTGCCCAGCGTGGGAAACAGCGCAGCCGGAGTACGGCCGGGCGATATCGGCGCGACGATCTCCCAGTCGCTGAACGCACTGCGGTGCAAGCGGAGTACGACGGCCCACCGCTGCCCGATGACATCACCGGCTCGGAGTTGGATCGGGCAGTGGCCAACGAGCTCAAATCACTTCCGGAGAAGCTAGCGGTCCGCGTCGCCCGGCATCTCGTAGCTGCAGCGCGCCTCATCGACACCGATCCGGAAACGGCGTACCGGCACGCGCTGGCTGCTCGGGCTAGGGCTGCGCGCGTCAGCGTTGTCCGCGAAGCCTGCGGCGAGACCGCCTACGCGGCCGGCAAGTTCAGGGAAGCGCTGGCGGAGTTCCAAGCCGCCCGCCGCCTCAGCGGCAGCGCTGCGTACCTGCCGTTGATGGCCGACTGCGAACGGGCGGTAGGACGCCCTGAGCGAGCTCTGACCTTGGCTCGAGATCCCGCCGTCAAATCCCTGGACGCCGCCGGCCAGACCGAGATGCTGATCGTCGAATCCGGCGCCCGCCGCGACCTTGGTGATGTGGCTGCTGCTGTGCGGCTGCTCGAGGTACCCCAACTCCACAGCACGGCTCGCATGCCGGAGGTGGCCAGACTGCGTTACGCATACGCCGACGCTCTGCTGGCAAGCGGACGCGAGTCTGCGAGCCTGGAATGGTTCCAGCGGGCCGCTGCGGCTGACCAGCTCGGGTCCACCGAGGCAGCCGAGCGGGTGGCTGAGCTGGAAGGTCTGACCGTGCTTGACGCGGTCGAGCCTGCCGAGACCTCCTTCGAGCATCGTCCCCAGTGAGCATCGCCCTCGCACGGTATCCACAGCCCGCTGAAAGGCGCCACCAGCGGCGAGTGACTGATGGCACCGTTGTCTCCAGGAGGTGGCAGATGCCCGAAGTCGCAGACGATAACGCAACTCCAGCAGGCGCCCCGCCGGCCCACAACGAAGTGATCCTGTGTGGCCGCGTGGCGGCGCCGGCCGAGCACCGTGAGCTGCCGAGCGGTGACTGCTTGATGACGGCGCGCGTCATCGTCGATCGGGACTCTGCCGCCCGGGCCCACTCTGCTCAGCGGGTTGACACGATCGACTGCGTCGCCTGGCTGGCTCGCGTGCAGCGCAGCATGCGCGGGTGGCGGGCCGGTGATGTGGTGCGCATCGAGGGTTCTATCCGGCGACGGTTCTTTCGTGCTGAGACCGGCGCTGTCAGTCGAGTCGAGGTGGAGGTGAAGCGTGCGCAACGCGTGAAGGCCTGACTTCTCCCGGTGGAGCAACTACCCGCCGTCGGCAAACCTCCGCATGACGAGGCCGGTGCGCGGCTTGGGGCCAAAGGACGTGGACTTTCGGGGCAACTTGGTGCCGGTTCGAGCGACTGCCATGACCTGCTCGAGCCGCGGTGGGTGCAGCAGCACGGCGATGCCGCCGTCCCGGCTCGCCGCCCGAACAGCCTGCTCGACCGTGTGGTGGTAGCGCACCTCGTCCGCGGGCACCTGCCACTCAGGGAGGACGACGGCGTGGAGGAGCTCGGTGTCGGTCACGGTGTCCATCGACGGTGCGGCAGCGTGCAGGCTGCGCCAGCTGTGGCCGTCGGTCAACACGAACGTCCGGCTGGCGGGCGCGGCTGGCGGCCCGGTCGACGTCATCTGTCCGAGCACGTAACCCTCCGGTGGGGTCAACGCGGCCAGGTCGAGGTCCGGCACGGTCCGGTGGATAGCCCCCAGGTGCAGCGGATACTGCGAGGAATCGATGAGAAGCGCAAGTCCGCGGTCCCAAGGTCCAGCATCGGCTCCCGCCCTCCGTGAGCGGCGGCGCAGCTCCAGGTAGGCCGCGTAACGGTGATGTCCGTCCGCGATGAGCGCCTGATGCGGCGCGATCAACCGCTGGAGCCGTTGCACGTCGCCGGTGTCGGTGATCGCCCACAACCGGTGCCGACGTTTCGACGATGGGGTGCGGCTGGGTGCCTCGGTCACATCGATGAGCGGCGCACCGGTTCGAGCAGCCTCCACCAGCTCGGCGGTTGTTCCGGCGCCGTCGTACACCAGCAGAATCGGCTCGAGGTTCGCCTGGGCCGCGGTCATCATCGCCAACCGATCCGCCACGATGTCGCCGATGACGTCTTCGTGCGGCAACACACTTCGCTCGGTCTGTTCAGACAGTTCCAGCGCGCCGATGATGCCGCAGACCGTCAGGTCACCGTCGCCGTACTCGTACACGTACAGCCCCGGCTCGGGATCGGGACGAAGCACACCTTGCGCCGTCCAGCGCTGCAACTGTCTTGCCGCATGCTCGTTCGGGTCATCTGTTTGCATCGGCTCGGCCACCAGTCGCGGCAAGATGAGCCGCACGACGTTTCGGGGGTGGCGTCTGAGGAGCTCCTCGATCATTGGCCGGTCCATGACGTCGTACGGCGGCGACGTCACCGCCGCGAGATCGTCGACATGATCTGGGTTGTAACGCAAGCCGTGGAATGGCGAGAGGAGCAAGTCGGCAGTGCGAGGCTGCTCACCGCCGGTTCCCGGGTGGCCCACGCTGCATCGTACGGTGGCTTCCAAACAGCGTCTGACGAAGGAGTTGGCATGCGGGCGGCCGAGGGCGCCTCACCACCTGGCCTGCGCGTCAGCCCAGAGCCGCTGACGATCACCTACGACTGCGCGCTGCTCGATCTTGACGGGGTTGTCTACGTCGGTAGTCAAGCGATCGACGGAGTCGCCGACGTACTCGCCCAAGCGAACGCTCAGGGCATGTCGCTAGCGTTCGTGACCAACAACGCCTCCCGTCCACCGGCTGAGATAGCTGACCAGCTGACCGGGATGGGGATTGCGGCTGGTCCGCAGGACGTGGTCACCTCGGCGCAAGCGGCGGCCACCGAGGTCGCGAGCCGTGTCGCTCCCGGCTCCCGGGTCATGGTCGTCGGCGGTGAGGGGCTGGTGTCCGCCCTAGCCGAGCGGGGCCTGGTGGCCGTCGAGTCGAGTCGCGACGACCCGGCCGCTGTCCTCCAGGGATTCGGCGCCGACGTGAGCTGGCGTGACCTCGCCGACGCCGCCGTCGCCATCAGGGCCGGCGCCATCTGGATCGCCTCCAACACCGACCTGACGATCCCAACCTCGTCAGGTCCAGCGCCTGGAAACGGAGCCCTGGTCAATGCGGTCGCAGCGGCCGTCGGCCGTCGGCCCGCGGCGGTCGCCGGCAAGCCCTACCGACCGCTTTTCGACGAAAGCATTGCCAGGGTGGGCTGCTCTCGTCCGATCGTGGTCGGCGACCGGCTCGACACCGACATCGAGGGCGCGTCCCGGGTGAACGCGGACTCCTTGGTCGTCATGACCGGAGTCACGGATTTGGAGGCTCTGTGCTCGGCGCCGCCACACCAACGACCCACGTACGTCGCCTGGACGCTGCGCGGGTTGCTGACTCCGCACCCGGTACCGACGCGCTCCAGCTCGGGCGAGCAGTGGTCGTTGGGTGGGTGGAGCGTCAGCATGCGCGATCAGGCCGTGCAGGTCACGTCCAGGGGACCCGGCTATGACGATGGGCTGCGCGCCGTCGTTGCCGCGTGCTGGTCGCTGTTGGACGCAGACCCGTTGAGGAAACCGTGTTTGGATGCGGCCGAGCGTGCGTTCGCAGAGCTACGGTGAACTGGCACTGAAGAAGCCAGCAAGGAGCTCACGCGGAAGGGGTCGACGTGACCGAGAGTGAGGCAGAACCGGTACCAGTACCGGACCAATCGGCGGTCGAGGAACTGCTGCACCGCTTACCGGCTCTCGACGAGGTGAGACCCGCCGATGCCCTCGCGTTCTACGAGGAGCTCTCGGGGGTGCTCCGTGCAGCTCTGGACGAGCGGCCAGAGCACTCGTCCGGCGGTGACTCCGCCAGGGCATGAGTCGACGTCAGCGCCTGGACAAGGAGCTCGTCCGTCGAGGGTTGGCCCGCAGCCGCGACCATGCAGTTGACCTCGTGGCCAACGGACTGGTACGGGTGTCAGGCATCATCGCCACCAAGCCGTCGACGGCGGTGGGTACGGACTCCGCGCTCCAAGTGATCGATCAGCAGCAGATGCCCGACTACGTGTCCCGTGGCGGGCACAAGCTCGCCGGCGCGTTCGACGCGTTCATCCCTGAAGGCCTCGAGGTTGCAGGCAAAGACGCGCTCGACGCAGGGGCCTCGACTGGCGGTTTCACCGATGTGCTGCTTCGTTGCGGCTGCCAGAGCGTGACGGCTGTCGACGTGGGCTACGGTCAGCTCGCTTGGTCGCTGCGCCGCGACGACCGGGTCACGGTCCTCGAACGCACGCATGTCAACGACCTGACAGGCGACCTGGGTCCAATGCCGCCGCACCTGGTGGTGGCTGACCTGTCCTTCATCTCCCTCACCAAGGTGCTCCCCACGCTGGTCGCAGTGTCGCGTCCGGACGCCGACCTGGTGCTCCTGGTCAAGCCGCAGTTCGAAGTCGGGCGGGCAGCGCTTGGTAAGGGTGGCGTCGTGCGCCGCCCCCAAGACCGCACCGCCGCTGTCGTGACGGTTGGACGGACCGCTCCCCCCGGTTGGGGAGTGCGCGACGTCTGTGCAAGCCCACTGCCGGGCCCAGCGGGCAACGTCGAGTACTTCGTCTGGCTGCGCCAAGGTGCACCTGTTATCGACGCCGCCCTAGTCGCACGGGTCGTTGCTGACGGCCCACAGTGAGAAGGTGGACCTGTGAGTGATCGGATTCGGCGACCGTCCCGGATCATGCTTCTGGTCGTCCATACCGGTCGCTCCGAGGCCGTCGATGTGGCTCAGGCGGTGGTGAAACGCCTGCAGGGCGCTGGCATCTCGGTCAGGTTGCTCGAGGACGAGGCGCCCGATCTCCGCATCGACGGTGCTGTGGACGTGTGCTCGAGCGACGCCGCGCCGGTGGAGTGCGAGCTTGCGGTCGTGATCGGTGGTGACGGCACCATCTTGCGGGCCGCCGAGCTCACCCGTGGCACGGGCACACCACTGCTTGGGATCAACCTGGGGCACGTGGGTTTCCTCGCCGAAGCCGAGCAAGACGACCTGGACACCACGGTCGAGGCGATCATCTCCGGTTCCTATGCCGTCGAAGAGCGGCTCACCGTCGACGTCACGGTGTTGCTCGACGGCGTAACGGTCGCGACCGGCTGGGCGCTCAATGAGGCGAGCATCGAAAAGGCTGCCAGGCAGCGGATGCTCGAGGCTGTGATCGAGATCGACGGGCGACCCCTGTCTCGCTGGGGCTGTGACGGCATCGTCTTCGCGACGCCCACGGGCTCCACCGCGTACGCCTTCAGCGCCGGGGGCCCGGTGGTATGGCCTGAGGTCGAGGCACTGCTGCTCGTACCGATCAGCGCGCATGCCTTGTTCGCCAGGCCGTTGGTGTCCTCGCCGCACTCCATCCTTGCGGCGGAGATCCTGTCCACCGGCGACTCCAGGGGCGTGCTCTGGTGCGACGGGAGACGGATGATCGACCTACCCGTCGGCGCTCGCGTCGAGGTGCGCAAAGGTACGTCGCCTGTCCGCCTGGCCCGCCTGCATGAGGCACCCTTCACCAACCGTTTGGTCGCCAAGTTCGGCCTTCCGGTGACCGGCTGGCGGGGAGCCGCCTCCCGCCGCAGCTGACCCGCAACGTGCCAGGGCACGCTCGCCACGCGCGGCCTGCCCGAATCCGCTGACCGGAGCAGCCGGTATTGGAAGATGGCAGCGATGAAGCTGTCGTCTCTTCGCCGTCCTCGCGTCCACGACCCAGCGGCCGTCGTGGGCACCGCCCGCCTCGATCGACGCACTCGGAGTCTGGCTCGGCGACTTTCCCCGGGCGACATCGCCGTGATCGATCACGTTGACATCGATCAGCGCTCCGCTTCTTCCCTCGTGGACGCTCGTGTCGCCGCGGTCGTCAACGCCGCTCCATCGGTGTCTGGTCGCTACCCGAATCTCGGGCCACAAGTGCTGATGAGCGCCGGAATCCCGCTGCTCGACAACGTGGGTGGCGACGCCTTCGCCGAGATCGGTGACGGTGACCGGGTCCGAATCGTGAACGACACGGTGTTTCGCGGCGATACCGCAGTCGCTGCTGGCGTTCGTCAAAACGCCACCTCCGTGGCCGCCGCCTTGGAGTCGTCAAAGGATGGACTGACCAGTCAGCTGGAGGCGTTCAGCGCGAACGCTGTGGAGCACCTCAGCCGGGAGCGGAACCTGCTGCTGGACGGCGCCGGCGTACCGCAGCTCACGACGTCGCTCGACGGCCGCCAAGTTGTGGTGGTGATGCGGGCATTCGATTATGCGGCTGATATCGCTGCGTTGCGGCCCTACATCAAAGCGACACGTCCGGTGCTCGTGGGCGTCGACGGCGGAGCCGACGCTTTGCTCGAAGCCGGCCTTCGACCCGATGTGGTCGTCACTTCAGCCGACGACGTCTCCGATCAGGCTTTGCTGTCCGGGGCCGAACTGGTGTACGTCGCTCCCCGCGACGGCCGCCAGCGCACGGCTGAGCGGCTGGAGCGACTGGGCATCCGCCCGGTCGAGTTTCCCGTCTCGGCGACCACCGAGGACGCCGCGCTGCTGCTGGCAGCCACCGCTGACGCCAGTCTCATCGTCGTCGCCGGCTCGCACGCCTCGCTGCTGGAGTTCTTGGACCGGGGCCGCTCGAGCATGGCCAGCAGCTTTCTCACCCGCACTGCGGTCGGCTCCCGTCTCGTCGACGCGAAAGCGGCAGCCGCGATGCACCGCAACCGCCTCAGCGGATGGTGGGTCGCGCTGATACTGCTGGTGGCCATCCTCTTGGTGGCCGCTGCGCTGCTTACCACTCCGGCGGGACAGCATGCCGCCGATGCAGCGCGGACCTGGCTGCGGGAGCTGTACGACTGGGTCCGGGGACGCGTTCCGTGACGGCTTTGCGGCGCTATGTCTTCGGTTTCCTCGCCGTCTGCACCGCTCTCGCGGTCGGCATCGCCTTGGGTACCGGGCCGCTGCGTAGCGACCTGGTGGGGGCGGCAGACACGGCGCAGACATCGCGAGTCGCCTCGAGCGCCGATGCTCGCAACAGTTCACGGCTGAGTGCAGCTGTGACAGCCGGGACGGCCGACCGACTGCTGCACAACACGTTGTCAGGGCGCACGGTGACCGTCGTCGTCCTGCCGGGAGCCGCACATCGCACGGTCACCGCGATGGCGGCGGCGGTGGAGCGCGCCGGCGCCTTGCAGCCGCTCGTCGTGCACCTCATGCCGGGCGTCGTGGACCCGGGCAAGAAGACCTACGTCGACAGCGTCGCGCGCAGTGCACTCAAGCACCGGCCGGACGTCGCCAGAACCGCTGGCCATGACACCTACCAACGCATGGGGGCGGTGTTGGCCCGGGCGTACGTCGGCTCAGGGTCGAGGACGGCGTACGACTCGGAGTCCCGCGACATCGACGCCGAGCTCCAAGGCGCCAAGATGGTCACGCTCAGCCAGCCACCCGTCCGACGCGGCTCTTTCGTCGTCGTCGTCGCGCCCCGCCCCGATGGCCAGGGGCAGTACGCCGCTGCCTCCCAGGTCATCGAGGCCCAGCTGGTCACGGCGTTGGCCGCGAGGAGCGACGGCGCGCTTTTGCTTTCTCCGCCGGCGGTCGGCAACGGCCACGGAGACGTCGGCGGCGAGGCCAGCCTGGTCGCCGGTTGGCCGCTGGCTGACCGACACACCGAGCGGTTGTCCACGCTGAATGCCGTAGCCGGACCCGCGAGCCGCGTCACCGCGATCTATGCCTTGCTCAGTGCTTCGGATGGGAAGCCGGGCGACTTCGGAGTGTTCGGTCGACGGGTCCGGCTCCCAGCCGCCTTGACCGGCTCACATCACTGACGGCCTCTGGGGCGTGGTTCGCGCGATGTCCTGACCGGCTTGCTATCTTGGAATCCCGTGGACAGGCGGGTCTCCCCGCCGCACGCGATTCCACGGGAGAAGCGATGCCTGGCGTCACGCCGACCAAGCACCTATTCGTCACCGGCGGCGTCGCCTCTTCGCTCGGCAAAGGACTGACGGCGTCGTCGTTGGGACGACTGCTCACGTCGCGCGGCCTGCGGGTGACAATGCAAAAACTCGACCCCTATCTCAACGTCGACCCGGGCACGATGAATCCGTTCCAACACGGCGAGGTGTTCGTTACCAACGACGGCGCGGAAACCGACCTCGACGTGGGTCACTACGAACGCTTCCTCGACGTCGATCTCGACCGGCTCGCCAACGTCACCACGGGTCAGATCTACTCCTCCGTCATCGCCAAGGAGCGGCGCGGTGACTACCTCGGAGACACGGTCCAGGTCATTCCACACATCACCAACGAGATCAAAGAACGCATCCGAGCCATGGCAAGGCCAGACGTCGACGTCGTGATCACCGAGATCGGCGGGACGGTGGGAGACATCGAGTCGCTGCCGTTCCTCGAAGCGGCGCGTCAGGTGCGCCACGACGTGGGGCGCGACAACTGCTTCTTCCTGCACGTGTCGCTGGTGCCCTACATCGGGCCCTCCGGTGAGCTGAAGACCAAGCCGACCCAGCACTCAGTCGCCGCGTTGCGCTCGATCGGCATCACGCCCGACGCGCTGGTGTGCCGCGCAGACCGCGAGATCAGCTCCTCGATCAAGCGGAAGATCTCGCTGATGTGCGACGTCGACCAGGAGGCAGTCGTCGCGGCAGTCGACGCGCCGTCGATCTACGACATCCCAAAGGTGCTTCACGGCGAGGGTCTTGACGCGTACGTGGTTCGCCGGCTCAACCTGCCGTTTCGCGACGTCGATTGGACCCGCTGGGACCGGTTGCTTCAGGAGGTGCACTCACCCGAGGAGGAGGTCACCGTCGCCTTGGTCGGCAAGTACGTCGACCTGCCCGACGCCTACCTGTCAGTCGCCGAGGCGTTGCGTGCTGGTGGGTTCAGCCACCGCGCCAGGATCAACCTGAGGTGGGTTGCCTCCGACGACTGCACGACGCCTGCGGGGGCTGCGTCTCGGCTCGGCGACGTCGACGCGGTGTGCATCCCCGGAGGATTCGGCGTACGCGGCATCGAGGGCAAGATCGGCGCGCTGAGGCACGCCCGAGAGCACTCCATCCCGACGCTCGGTCTTTGCCTCGGGCTGCAGTGCATGGTGATCGAGTTCGCTCGTCATGTCGCCGGTCTTGCCGATGCCGGCTCGACGGAGTTCGAGTCAACGACGGCTCAACCGGTCATCGCCACCTTGGCGGAACAACTGCACATCGTGGCCGGCGACGGCGATCTCGGCGGCACGATGCGGCTGGGGCTCTACCCGGCCGACCTGCAGCCTGGCACCGTTGTAGCCAATGCTTATGGCGTGTCGCGAGTGGAGGAGCGGCACCGACACCGGTACGAAGTCAACAACAAGTACCGCGGTGACCTGGAGGCAGCGGGACTGGTGTTCTCCGGGTTGTCGCCTGACCGCGAGCTCATCGAGTACGTCGAGCTGCCGAGCGACGTGCACCCCTACTACGTCGCTACGCAAGCCCATCCGGAGCTCCGCTCCAGGCCGACCCGCCCGCATCCGCTGTTCGCCGGTCTGGTGGGTGCTGCGCTGGCCCGGCAGCGGGAGCTCCGCCTGCCGGTTGACGAGAGCGGCCTACGCCGCGTTGCCGCCGAGGTCGCAGGTTGAGTAGGTTCTGCGCATGAAGGTCGGCGTCCCCACCGAAGTCAAGAACCACGAGTACCGTGTCGCGATCACTCCCGCCGGAGTCCACGAACTCTCAACGCGCGGGCACGACGTGTTCGTGCAGGCAGGGGCAGGGAACGGCTCTTCCATCACCGACGACCAGTACGCGGCAGCCGGCGCGAAGGTGGTCGTGGGCGTGGACGAGGTCTGGGAGACCGCTGACTTGATCCTCAAGGTCAAGGAGCCGATCGCCGAGGAGTATCCCCGGATGCGACCCGGGCAAACGCTGTTCACCTACCTTCACCTGGCGGCGTCGCGCGAGTGCACCGACGCGCTGCTCGACCGAGGTGTGACCGCCATTGCGTACGAGACGGTGCAGACACCAGACCGCGCACTGCCGTTGCTGGCACCGATGAGTGAGGTGGCCGGGCGGCTCGCACCGCAGTGCGGCGCCTACCACCTGATGCGCCAAGGCGGTGGTCGCGGCGTGCTCATGGGCGGCGTGTCAGGCGTCTACGCCGCCAAGGTCGTCGTGATCGGCGCCGGGGTGTCGGGCATGAACGCGGCAGCAATCGCGCTGGGCATGCAGGCGGAAGTGCTGCTGCTCGACCTCGACGTCGAGCGGTTGCGCCAGGCCGACCGCATCTACCAGGGGCATCTACAGACCGTCGCCTCCAACGCCTATGAGATCGAGCACGCGGTGATCGACGCCGACCTGGTCATCGGAGCGGTGCTCGTGCCAGGTGCCAAGGCCCCGACGCTTGTGTCGAACGACCTGGTCTCCCGCATGAAACCTGGGTCGGTGCTCGTGGACATTTCCATCGACCAGGGCGGCTGCTTCGAAGACTCGCGGCCGACGACCCACGCCGATCCCACGTACCGCGTGCACAACTCGGTGTTCTACTGTGTCGCGAACATGCCCGGTGCAGTCCCGCACACGTCGACCTATGCGCTGACCAACGTCACGCTGCCGTACGCCGTCGCCCTCGCCGAAAAAGGCTGGCAGCAGGCGCTCCGCGACGACCCATCCCTCGCCAAAGGCCTCAACACCCACGACGGTGAACTCACCCACGAACCGGTGGCCTCGGCGCACGGCCTTGACTATCGCGAACTCAACGAGGTTCTCGCCTGAGTTCGAGCGACATCGCTGCGGCAGCTTCGACGTACCTGGACCACCTGGCTGTCGAACGGGGCTTGGCGTCCAACACGCTCATCTCGTATCGCCGCGACCTCCGGCGCTACGTCCACTTCCTCAACGAGCGCGGTCTGAGCTCGATCGAGCAGGTGCGCGACGCCGATGTTTCCGAGTTCTTGATGCAGCTGCGCGAGGGCAACCCGGAAAGGCCACCGCTCAGCGCGTCCAGCGCCGCCCGGACCCTCATCGCGGTCCGGGGCTTTCACCGGTTCGCCTTTCTGGAGGGCCTGTCCACAGGCGATCCGGCTGCCGAGGTCAAGCCGCCGGCTCAGCCGCAGCGGCTGCCCAAAGCGTTGCCGCTCTCCGACGTGGAGAAGCTGCTGGCGACCGCGGCGGCCGGCGGTACGGCGTTGGCGCTGCGCGACGCTGCTTTGCTGGAGTTCCTCTACGGCACGGGGGCGCGGATCTCCGAGGCGGTGGGTCTCGACGGCGACGACCTCGACCTGGAGTCCGGTGCGGTCCGCCTCCGGGGCAAGGGCAGCAAAGAGCGGGTTGTACCGCTCGGCTCATACGCCCGCGACGCCTGTGGCGCCTATCTGACGCGGGCTCGGCCGGGGCTGGCGGGAGTGGGGAAGGCCACGCCTGCTCTCTTCCTCAATGCTCGAGGCGGCAGGTTGTCGCGGCAAGGTGCTTGGGCGGTGCTGTCGCGCACGGCCGAACGGGCCGGTCTGAGCGCTGCCGTGTCGCCACATACGTTGCGACACTCGTTCGCCACCCACTTGCTCGACGGCGGCGCAGATGTCCGGGTCGTCCAGGAGTTGTTGGGGCATGCCTCAGTGACGACGACGCAGGTGTACACGCTGGTCACAGTTGACCGCCTGCGCGAGGTCTACGCGACTGCACACCCACGCGCGTTGGGCTGACGCTCCCGCTGCGCCTCCGCACCTGCCCGCGGCCGAAGAATTCGGAGAAGTTTTCTCAAACTCGCCGGCACGTCTCCCACAGCGGGGACGGTTCACCACGAGAGACTTGCCGATAGGTCAACAAAACGAGAAAGAAGGTGCTGTGAGCGAGCCGACCTTCGCCCCGCCACCCAAGCTGCCCCCACACTTTCATGAACGGGCCCAGTCCCCGGAGGCACTCCGCCCAGAGTTGGCCCGGTTCCAAGAGTCGCTGCCACCGGACTCGTTACCCCGGGTCAAGGACCTGCCAACGCGGGTCGAGGAGCTGCCGCGCCTGCGCGACCGGTCGCCCGCCCCAGTCGTCATACCGGTGGGGCAGCCGGGTGACATCGTCGTCAAGGCCCCAGGGGAAGACCCGACTTATGGGCTCACCGGCCGGCCGCTGCCCGACCTTCCGGTGCCAGGTCCGCGTCTGCGACCGCTCGGAGATGCCACTCCAGCGGTGGTACTCGCGCTGTGCAACCAGAAGGGGGGAGTGGGCAAGACCACGACGGTGATCAACCTGGGCGCCGCACTGGCTGAGTACGGCCGCAAGATGTTGCTGGTCGACTTCGACCCGCAGGCCTCGCTCACAGTTGGCTTGGGGTTCAATCCCAACACCGTGGACCCCACGATCTATCACCTCATGATGGAGCGAGGGGTGCTGCCGGCAGATGTGGCGATCGAGACGCACCTCCCCGGCGTCGACTTGATCCCGTCCAACATCGACTTCGCAGGCGCGGAGATGCAGCTGATCAACGAGGTCGGCCGAGAACAGGTGCTTGCCAGGGCTCTCGAGCCGGCCAGCACCGACTACGACGTGATCTTGATCGACTGTCAACCATCGCTCGGCCTCCTCGCCGTGAACGCGCTGGCTGCCTCCGACGGGGTCATTGTCCCGCTGGAGTGTGAATACTTCGCGTTGCGCGGGGTCGCTTTGCTCAAGGGCACGATCGACAAGGTGCAGCAGCGGATCAACTCCAAGCTCTCGATCGTCGGCTTGCTCGGCACGATGTATGACGGTCGGACCCTGCACAGTCGCGAAGTCTTGCAAACCCTGGTGTCTGGATGGGGAGACGCGGTCTTCCACACGGTGGTCCGGCGAACTGTGAAGTTCTCCGAGGCCACGGTCGCGGGTGAACCGCTGACCGAGTACGCCAGCGGGTCCAACGGGGCCGAGGCCTACCGACAACTGGCGAATGAGGTGTTGGTCCGGTGCCCAGAAGCGTGACGAGTGCGCGCGCGGCAAGCAGCCGGGTGCGCCATGAGGACAAGTTCACCGTGTACGTGACGCCGGAGGAACTGATCGACCTCGAGCACGCCCGGTTGGGTCTGCGCAGCGAGCACGGGATCGCCGTCGATCGGGGCCGGGTCGTGCGGGCAGCCATCGCTGCTGCACTGGAGGACTTCGAGGCTGCCGGCTCCACGAGTGAGCTGGTACGACGACTGCAAGACCCGTGACCACGAGCCTCACCCCGGTACGTCCGAGCGCGGAGCCCGCGCACGCCGACGACGGCGCTGCAGACAACGGTGGGGGGTTCTCGGTCCGGCTGGACAACTTCGAGGGGCCTTTCGATCTGCTGCTCCAGCTGATCGCCCGCCGTGAGCTCGACATCACAGAAGTGGCCCTGTCGACGGTCACCGATGAGTTCATCACCTCGGCGCGGGCACTGTCACCGAGTTGGGACCTGGAGTCGACGTCCAGCTTCCTCGTGGTGGCTGCGACGCTGCTGGAGCTCAAGATCGCCAGGTTGCTGCCCGCGGCTCGCGTCGACGATGAAGAAGACATGGCGCTGCTCGAGACCAGGGACTTGCTGTTCGCGCGCCTGATGCAGTACCGCGCTTTCAAGCAGGTTGCTGGCGTGCTCGATCAGCGGATGTCTGGTGAGCGGCGACGCTTCCCCCGTCAGGCCGGCCCCGACGAGCGCTTCTCGGCTCTGCTTCCAGAAGTGGAGCTGCCGCTCGGACCCGACAGATTCGCTGCCTTGGCGGCGAGCGCGCTGCAACCCAAGCCCGTTCCCACGGTGGCGATCGATCATCTGCACGCGCCGACGGTGAGCGTCCGGGACCAGGCCACATCCATCATCGAGCAGCTCCGGCGTTCTCGGGTGGCGACGTTCCGCTCACTCAGCTCCGACAGCAGCGAGCCCCTCACCACCGTCGCTCGGTTTCTTGCCCTGCTCGAGCTGTTCCGCGAGGGCGTCGTGGCGTTCGACCAGTTGGCTCCGATGGGCGAGCTCAGCGTGCGGTGGACCGGTACCGACGACGGTGAGATCGAGGTGGTCGACGAGTACGACGAACCAGCTCCCGCAGATCCGGTGCCGGCAGCCCCGGTCACCGATCTCGACGTACTGCAGCTGGCGGGGGAGCGGAGCTAGATGCAAACCAGCGACGTCAAACCCGAGCTGGAAGCCATCCTGCTCGTCGCGGAAGAGCCGCTCGATTCGCGCACGTTGGCGTCGGCGCTCGATCGCCCCGAACTCGAGGTGGCGGCCGCGCTCCGCGAGCTCTCAGCCGAGTACACCGAAACCGGCAGGGGTTTCGACCTCCGACTGGTAGGGGAGGGGTGGCGCTACTACAGTCGCGCCGACCACGCCGAGGTGGTGGCGCGGTTCGTCGTCGATGGGCAACAGGCACGTCTCACGCAGGCTGCGCTCGAGACCCTGGCCGTGGTGGCGTACCGGCAGCCGGTGAGCCGGGCGCGGGTCGCCGCCATCCGCGGTGTCAGCGTCGACGGAGTCATCCGTACCCTGCTGACGCGGGGACTGGTGGAGGAGTGCGGAAGCGAACCGTCCACCGGAGCTCACCTGTACCGGACGACGGCGTACTTCCTGGACAGGATGGGGCTGACCAGTCTCGACGAGCTTCCCGAGATCGCCCCGTTCCTCCCCGAGATGGCCGATCTGGAGAGTGACCTCGAGTCGTCCGGCGGCGTCACCGACCTGTATGCCGCCGACTGAGCCGTCTGCTGCAGGCCAAGCCACCGGTGACGGCGCATCCCAAGCGGTCCGGCTGCAGAAGGTCTTGGCGCAGGCCGGTGTCGCCAGTCGCCGCGCCTGCGAGGCCGTCATCGCCGCCGGGCGCGTCGAGGTGGACGGTCAAGTGGTGACGCAGCTCGGTGCCCGCGTCGACCCTGAGAGCGCGGTGATCAAGGTGGACGGACGCCGGTTGCCGACCGCGTCACATTCCTCCTACCTCATGGTCAACAAGCCGCAGGGCGTGGTCAGCAGCATGGCCGACGAGCACGGACGGCTCGATCTGCGCAGCCTGGTCGAGGATCAGCCGGAGCGTCTCTTCCATGTTGGCCGGCTCGATACCGACACCGAAGGGTTGCTGATTCTCACCAATGACGGTGAGTTCGCGCATCGGCTTGCGCATCCGTCATACCAGCTCACGAAGACCTACGTCGCCACGGTCACCGGGACGGTCCGCGCCTCGGTGCGGCGCCAACTGCTGGCCGGTGTATCGCTCACCGACGGTCCTGTGCAGGTCGACGGCTTCCGCGTGCTGAGCACCAACGCCGGACGCTCGATCGTCGAGGTGAAGATCCACGAGGGCCGCAAGCATGTCGTACGCCGCCTGCTCGCTGAGGTCGGACATCCGGTGGAGCAGCTCACCCGCACTGCGGTGGGGCCGGTCCGGCTGGGCAGTCTGCGCTCCGGTCAGGTCCGTGCTCTCGCGAGTGAGGAGCTCGGGGCACTGCTCGACCTGGTGGGCCTGTGACGTCTGAGCAGGTCTCGACGCAGGTGGGTCTGGACGGTCCGGTGCTCATCGTCGGATGCGGCCTCATCGGTACGTCCATCGGCCTGGCGCTGCGCGCACACGACGTCACAGTGCATCTCCGCGACGCCGACCCCACGGTCGCTCACATCGCTGCATCTCGAGGAGCCGGCTCGGATGACCCGCCAGGCGCCGATCCAGAACTTGTCGTCATCGCGACGCCACCGGACTCACTCGCTGACGAAATCGCGCGGGCATTGGGCGACTACCCGGAATCGACAGTCACCGACGTCGGCAGTGTCAAGGCGGAGCCGGTGCGACAACTGCTGGACCGTGGCGTCGACCTGCGCAGGTACGTCGGAAGCCATCCCATGGCCGGCAGTGAGCGCTCCGGACCGCTGGCCGCGAGCGTCGATATGTTCGAGGGGCGCAGCTGGGCGGTGGTGCGACGCGCGGAGTCCACCGCCGACTCGGTCGCGGTGGTATCGGCTCTGGTTGCGTTGTGCGGTGCGGTCGCCGTACCGATGGACTCTGTCGAGCATGACCGCGCAGTGGCGTTGGTCTCGCATGTGCCACACGTCGCGGCTGCCCTGGTGGCCAGGCGGCTGGCGGGCGCCCCGCCGCGCACCCTGGCGCTGAGCGGGCCGGGCGTTCGCGATGTCACTCGAATTGCGGCTGGCAAACCGGTGCTGTGGCGGCAGATCCTCATCGCCAACCGCGATGCGGTGACTGAACTGGTGGCTGAGCTGCGCGGTGACGTGGATGACTTGTTGGACGCGTTGATATCGGTGGACGGCGAGCGGGTGGAGGCCTTGCTGGTCGGCGGTGTGGCGGGTGCCGCCGCGATCCCAGGAAAGCACGGCGGTCCGAGCTCACCCCTCGACGCGGTAACTGTCGCAGTTCCGGATACGCCAGGTGCACTCGCCGAATTGTTCACCGACGTCGGTGCGGCGGGCGTCAACATCGAGGACGTCCGGATCGACCACGACCCGGCTCGTGCTTTCGGTCTGGTGGACCTAGACGTGGCTGCATCAGTCGTCGGTGAGCTCGTTGTCGCGTTGACCGCACGGGGGTGGAGCGTGCACGCCTAGCCCGGTGTCGCCGGTACCCTCTGACTCGCGGTCGGGACGGTCCAAGTGCAGGGAGGCGGAACGTGCGGGTCCAGGCATTGGACGAGGTCACCCGTCGCGCCCTGAGCACCGTCGTCGTCGCGATGGACGGTCCCGCGGGCTCGGGCAAGTCCAGTGCAAGTCGTGGTCTCGCCGGGGCACTCGGGCTTCGCTATCTTGACACCGGAGCGATGTATCGGGCGATGACGTGGCGAATGCTCCTTGACGGGATCGACGTCACGGACGCCGCTGCGGTGGCCGAGCTCGCCGACAAGCCGGTCATCATCCCCGGTACGCGACCGGATGCTCCCACCATCACCCTTGACGGGGCAGACGTCGCTCGACAGATTCGAAGCGACAGTGTCACCGCTGCGGTCAGTGCGGTGAGTGCGGTCCCCCGGGTGCGTGAGGTGTTGCGCAACCAGCAGCGAGCTCTGGTCGGGGCTGGTGGCATCGTGGTCGAGGGACGCGACATCGGCACAGTCGTCGTACCGACCGCACAACTCAAGGTGTATCTCAGCGCTGACTCTGCGGCGCGGGCGCGGCGTCGTACTGCCGAGATGGCAGTCGACGACACCCGCGACGAGCAGTCCGTGGAGACCGCCTTGCTGCATCGGGACACGCATGACTCGACTCGGGCTGCGTCACCGTTGAGCTGTGCATCCGACGCCGTCGTGCTCGACACCACCCACCTGCCGTTGTCCGACGTCGTAGACACGCTGGTGGCGCTCACGCTGGAGCAGGTCGGCGGTTCACGAGTCTCGTGAGCGCGCCCCTTCCACTGGTCGCCGTTGTCGGTCGCCCCAACGTCGGCAAGTCGACGCTCGTCAACCGCATCCTCGGCCGGCGCGAGGCTGTCGTCGAAGACGTTCCGGGCGTGACCCGCGACAGGGTGTCGTACGACGCTGACTGGAACGGCCGGGTCTTCACGGTGGTCGACACCGGTGGCTGGGACCCCGATGCCCGCGGCCTGGCCGAGCAGATCGCCGCCCAGGCCGAAACCGCCGTCAGCCTCGCCGATGCAGTGCTGTTCGTCGTAGACGCGACGGTCGGGATCACCGATGTCGACGAGACAGTGGTGAAGATCCTGCGGCGCTCCGGTAAGCCCGTCGTGCTCGTGGCCAACAAGGTAGACGACGCCCGTACCGAGGCTGAGGCGGCGAGCTTGTGGAATCTCGGGCTCGGCGAGCCATACCCCGTTTCGGCGATGCATGGCCGGGGGAGTGGGGACCTGCTCGATGCACTGCTGGCTGCTTTGCCGGCGGCTCCGCCGGAGGACTTCGAGGAGGCCCCGGGTCCTCGACGCGTGGCCATCGTGGGGAAGCCGAACGTGGGCAAGTCCAGCCTGCTCAACCGGCTTGCGGGGGAGGACCGGGTAGTGGTTGACGCCGTGGCCGGGACCACCGTCGACCCGGTCGACGAGCTCGTCGAGCTCGGAGGGCGCGCCTGGCAGTTCATCGACACAGCGGGCATCAGGCGGCGGGTCAAGGCAGCCAGTGGCGCAGAGTACTACGCCAGCCTGCGCACAGCCGCGGCGGTCGAGCGGGCGGAGGTTGCAGTGGTGCTGATCGACGCCGGCGCGCCGCTGTCGGAACAAGATCAGCGGATCGTAAGCAGCGTCGAGGAGTCCGGCCGTGCACTCGTGATCGCCTTCAACAAGTGGGACACTGTGGATGAGGAGCGGCGCTACTACCTGGATCGCGAGATCGAGCGGGAGCTCGTCCGGGTGCGGTGGGCTCCACGGATCAATGTGGTCGCGCGGACGGGATGGCACCTCGACCGGTTGGTGCTGGCGTTAGACCGGGCACTCGAGGGGTGGGAGACCCGGGTGTCCACATCAACCCTCAACGCCTTCCTCGGTCGCCTTGTCGCGGCCCATCCGCATCCTGTGCGCAGCGGCAAGCAGCCTCGTGTGCTCTTCGGCACTCAGGCAAGCGTCGCGCCACCGAAGTTCGTGCTGTTTACGACGGGGGCGCTGGAGGCGGCGTACCTGCGTTTCATCGAGCGCCGACTGCGCGAGGAGTTCGGTTTTGCGGGCACGCCTATTGACCTGACCGTGCGCCCCCGACAACGTCGGCAACGCTGACTAGGGGTGGAGATCCAGCTGAGCGATAATTGCGGTTCTCTGCTCCCCGGGGCCTTGCGTCACTGACCACCCGTCAGCCGTTCCGAAACCGCACGGCGCCGCGGTGCCCGAAGGAGCGATGCACCCGAGGTTCGTGACGTTCGCGCCGGTGAAGTGGATCGTGTTCGTGACCGCGTCATCAGGTGCCATGGTCACCAACGTGACCAGCGCCAGCGCCCGGTGGGCCGAGGACGGCTCACTGCGGCGTACGGCGCCCAGAGCGGCGTAGACCACGTCGAAACGGCGGGCCGGACTTGGCAGGGCGACCCTGAAGCTCTCTCCGGGTTTCCGAGTACGGTGAACTCTGAGCGGTGGCTGATTGCCAAGGATGACGTGGAAGTCCTTGACGAGCGGATGAAACTCGCCTCCGCTGACCGTTCGCGTCCACTTCGGCAACGTGAGCCGAAGACTCGTTACCGGCCGGTCAAGGGTCACGTGCTGGGTGACGGCCATAACCTGCATCGGTGCGAAGCTCACCTCTGTGTCGATGACTGCGTGTGGAAGCCCAGCACCGCTGGCGGACTGCGTCGCTGCCGAAGACGGGTTGGAGACAGCAGACGCCGACAGCGAATCCGTTGACCGATTCCCACTGAGGTTGTGCCGTACCAGCACCGCGCCGCCCGCCACAATCGCAACCATGCCGATCAGAGCAGCGAGCAGTAGGTACCGGACGGGCGAGCTCTGCGTACCGACCGCGAGATGGCGCGGCCGCCGGCGTGCCGGCGTACGGAGTGGCACCACTCCTCCTCTTCCGCGGCCGGGGAAGCCTCCAAGGACGAAGGACAAGCCTGTCGATAATCACCTATGGTGACACACCAGCAGATGCCCTAGACTTGGTCTACCTCAACATCACGGAGTAATCACTTCGCTACTTGCAGTGCGTCTTCCCCGGTTCTTCCAAGCACAGCGTGGCGTTGTTGAGTCGCAAAACCTTGACAGCGCTCGTTCGATCGTCGTCGTTTACCGGAGGATGCTCAAATGCTCATGCCCACCCTGAGGCCTATGGCGGCGATCAGCCTGATTGGACTCGTTGTTGCAACACCCGTCTCCGCGCACGCATACACCGCTCCACCATCGCCCCAGGACCGGGTGTATCTCGTCCAGGGTGCGTCAGGCGCCGCCGTCGACGTTTCGGTTGACGGAAAGGCGGTCAAGGGAAATGTCGCGGCAAAGGCAATCGTGGGTCCGCTGCGACTGAGCGCAGGCAAGCACACGGTCACTTTCAAGGCTGCCGACTGGACCGTGTCCTCAACCGTCAACGTCTCACGTCCGAGCTCCGATGTCGTCCTTCACTGGCCGGCCAGCAGCACACAGAAGCCCGTCGTGTCGGTCTTCGGGAACGACCTTGCTTCCGTGGGCGCCAACAAGGGCCGGCTCACGGTGGCCCACACTGCCGTGGTGCCCCCAGCCGACATCCGGGTCAACAATCAGGTGCTCTTTGCGAACATCGCCAACGGCGAGTTCGCCACTGCTGAGGTGCCGGCTGACACGTACTCGGTCGAGGTGGTGCCGACTGGACAGACCAAGAATGCGCTGCTCGGGCCTGTCGACCTGCCCGTCGCTAAGGGCGCACTGACTCGGGTCTTTGCCATCGGTCAGCCCTCGAAGGGAAGCATGGACGCTGTGGTTCAGGTTCTCCCCGTGTCGACGAAGGGCTCACCTGCCCCGGGACAGGTTGACGCCGGATCGGCTGGCCTGGTGGCGACACCGACACCGACACCGGCGTCGCCCAACTCCTCGAACGCAGCGACCGTGGGGATCGTCTGCAGCGTGCTCCTGGGAGTCGGCACGGTCACGATGTACGCCAGGCGTCGCCGCGAAGCGCGCTGATTGACTCGACCTGCAAGTGGTAGGCAACAGAAGCGAAGCTCCATCGCCCCGTCGACATGCGTCGAGAGGTCAACCGAGAATCGGGCTCGGGCTGGTCGCGCTGCTGGCAGTCATCGCCGCCGCAGGCGCCGCATGGATTCATCACACGTCCGCGTTCGCAGCCGACTCCGTACTGAATACATCTGATGCACAACGCCCGCTCGCCGCTCGGTTCGCGGCCGGCAATACCCATGCGAACGCATCCTCGCCCGGTCCGCACGTCATCCAATCCAAGCCCGCCAAGGTGGCAACGGCTGCACCCTCCCAGGTTGATGCCCAACGACCGCGAATGCTGACACTGGCGAGCGGACACAGGATGAGCGTCAGGGTTTCAGCCACGGCCACGAATGGCGAGCTACAGATCCCCACCGACATCAATCAAGCTGGTTGGTGGGATAGCGGGTCAAGGCTCGGGGATCCGTACGGTGCGATTGTGGTCGCTGCTCATGTCGACTCATTTACGCAAGGTATCGGCCGCTTCGCAGAGTTGCTCACGATGCATCGCGGCGATGTTCTTCGTCTTGACTCTCGTCATCTGAGTCAGAAGTTCGTAGTGGTCTCAGCGAGGCTGGTCCCCAAGACATCGATCAACGGCACGTCTGCCATTTATTCGCCCCAGGGTCCACCGCGGCTCGTATTGATCACCTGTGGCGGCGCCTATGAACCGTCCCTCGGCGGTTATCAAAGCAACATGGTCGTCGTCGCTGTTCCGAAGGGTCGCCTGGGCTCAGCGAACTAACCGCCGCTTGTCTTGAAGAACTGCCTGGCCGGTGCAGACTGACTTCAGCTCGCCTTGTGTCGCGGGTATTCACGGCGCATTCCACCGACGCTGCGTCACATGCACCGGTGATTGGTCGGCAACGCGGTTCAGGTCTCCAAGATTCCCGGTCAGTCGGCTCGTGGGCGGCGATGATGCTTGATCAGGCAGGTTAAGAGTCGTCGCTCAAAGTCGGAGGGCGGCGGATGCAGAATCCATCGGCGGTACTGACGTCTACTTGCGTTAGCTGCGCCTGGTCCTAGTGCTGGCGGCGGCAGTGACCGGTAGACACGGTTACTTGGGGTTGTCCAAACGACCGTACGGGTGTCGGAGTCGTACCGGACTCGCATGGCGGGGTGGTCACGACTGGTGTGGCAGTTCTTGGAGAGCCCTTGGCCGTTCTCGGCGGTTGTACGTCCGCCGCGCGAGTGCTCGAGGACGTGGTCGAGGTCACGAATGGGCGAGGCGCACTTGATGCCGCGGCAGTGACTGTCGCGGGCTCGGATGAAGTCCCGCAGTGGACCGTCGAATCTGCGCCGTCGTGAGTCTGCATTGGTCAAGCACCCGTCGACGGGGTCGACGTACAGGCGTTTGACCCAGGTGTTGCCGGTAACGGCGATGTGCCGGGCAATGTCAGCAGGCAGCGCACCGGTCCGGCCCAGGTCGGCAGGTCGGTCGTCGAGACCGAGCAACGTCGTATCGCTCATCACGAGGTTGAGGTGCACGGTCACGTCGCGCAGCGATCTGGCTCCGGTGACCCGCTCGACGAGGGGGTCGCACATGAGATGACTGAGCGACCGCGGGTCACTCTCGGCTTTCAGGCAACGCGCGCGGTCGTCCAGCGCGCGCCAGCACGCGGCGGCTTGCTCGGCGGGCAGGTAGGCGTTGAACCAGGCGGTGCCTGGAATGCCGGTTGGAGTGCAGCTGACGTGCTTATCAGCACGAGCACGCTCAGACTGGCGTGCGGCGGCATCCGGATCGATCTCCATCACGCGTCGCTCAACGAGGTTACGAATCTTCGCCGGTGGCACGTCGGGCAGCTCTTCGGCGATCACTTGATCGGCCAGCGCCTGCTGGTCGGCGCCCCCAAGCAGCCGAGTCGACTGCGCAACCGCACGAGCGGCCGGCAGATTGATCGTGCCGGCAGCCAGCAGTGCCAACGTGTGCGGATGCCAGGTCGCCAGCGCATAGGCGTCGGACACGAACGCTGATGTAGAAGTAATCGAGAAATTGGTCGCGAGCGCAGCCTCGGCCAGCAGGCATCGGTACTGCGCCGGTGAGGAGAACACTCCCAAGTCGGCATCGAGGGCGTTGCGGTGACCGACGAACTCAGCGACCTGCCGAAGCTGCTCTGCCTGCAGGGCGCAGACCTGTTGCTGCAACTCGGTGATGCGGTCCAAGACAGCACCACACACCGCTTCTCGCGCTGCCCATCGATTGGCTGGCACGTTGAGACTCTCGCGGGTCGACGTAACACCGCCGCGAGGAGCTTGGCTCGCGGTGGCGTCGTCGCCCTGCTGAGCGTGGGAACCCTCCATGGATCGAACATACCTTCGAGCGCCGACAATCCCCGGCGTCCCCCTGAAAAGGCGAGGGCTTGTGGAGTATCGACTCGCAGGGCGACATCTGTGGACGCATCGAGCACCCGGACACCGACGGCTGCTGAGGTAGGCTGACGCCGCTTCGCCACGACGTCAGCTGGCGAACGGGCTGTAGCGCAGCTTGGTAGCGCACTTGACTGGGGGTCAAGGGGTCGCAGGTTCGAATCCTGTCAGCCCGACCATTGTGATGTCTCGGGACATGGTTCACACCTGTCTTGGGACATCGTTCCATGGCTGGGTCTGTTTGGGTGGTCCGGGTTTGACGCCTCGTGGTTGGTAGTCACGGTTGGGTCGAGGGTCAGGGCGCGGATGAGCCGTTGGGTGTCGCGGTCGAGGATGCGGATGTTGAGGTCGGCTGTGTGAAGCGCCCCAGGTTCTCTGCCGCTCTCATACGGGTTGCGGCTCTCGGTTGAGGGTCGCGTAGTGGGCGGCCTCGAACTCGGCCGGGG
>JBBPZH010000086.1:0-8001 GCA_038198965.1 Propionibacteriales bacterium | reverse complement strand
GGATCAAGGAGACGCTGCACGAGTTGGGCCTCGACTTCGACGTCTACTTCCACCAACAGTCGCTGCTCGACAGCGGCGCTGTCGAACGGGCCATAGCTCGCCTGACGGACATGGGCAACACCTACGAGGCCGACGGGGCGATGTGGCTGCGCTCGAAGCAGTACGGCGACGAGAAAGACCGCGTCATCATCCGCTCCACCGGCGAGCCGGCCTACTTTGCGGCTGACCTCGCCTACTACCTCGACAAGCGTGAACGCGGATTCGACCTCGCCGTCATCATGTTGGGCGCGGATCACCACGGGTACGTCGGCCGGCTGATGGCGATGTGCCAAGCGTTCGGTGACATCCCGCACAAGAACCTCGAGGTGCTCATCGGCCAGATGGTCAACCTCCTACGCGACGGCAAACCGGTGCGGATGTCGAAACGGCACGGCACTGGCGTGACGATCAACGACCTGCTCGACGCCGTAGGAGTCGACGCCGCGCGCTACGCACTCGTTCGGTACTCAACCGACTCCACCATCGACCTCGACCTCGAGCTCTGGACCAGCGCCAGCAACGACAACCCGGTCTACTACGTGCAGTACGCGTCGGCGCGACTTGCCTCCATCCTGCGCAATGCCGGCGACCTCGGCATCAGCTGGACTGCGGACGACGTCGACTCGAGCTTGCTGACCGACGAACGCGAGGGCGACTTGCTCCGTGCGCTGGCGGAGTTCCCGGGTCTGATCGCCTCGGTCGCGGAGTTGCGGGAGCCGCACCGGCTGGCTCGCTATCTGGAAGCGACGGCGGCGACGTTCCACAAGTTCTACGACACGTGCCGGGTGCTGCCGCGCGGCGACGAGGAGACCACCGAGCTGCACCGCGCCCGGCTGCTGCTCGTGGAGGCAACCCGGCTGGTCTTCGTGCAAGGACTGCAACTGCTCGGCATCTCCGCTCCAGAGCGCATGTGATGCCCGAGTCGGTGCCAGCGGCTGTCCTCGGGGAGCCAGTTGCCGGCCGCGCGCCCGGGTGGCTGCAGCCACCGCTCGATCCCAACGCACTTGTGCCCGCGCTCTGGCCGATGGGGGTGCAGCGGACACCTGGCGGTGCCCTGGCCGTAGCCGGTGTCAACGTCCTTGAGCTGGCGGCCGAGTTCGGTACGCCAGCCTACGTCGTCGACGAAGACGACTTCAGAGGTCGAGCCCGGTCCTTTCGGGCAGCGTTCGCCGACGTCGACGTCTACTACGCCGCCAAGGCGTTCTTGTGCCTGTCGGTGGCGCGCTGGATGGCCGAGGAAGGTCTTGGGCTGGACGTCTGCTCATCCGGTGAGCTCGCAGTAGCGCTCCGCGCGGGCTTCGACCCCGCTCGGATCGAGCTGCACGGCAACAACAAGAGTTCGGAGGAGCTGAACCGGGCGGTGGAAGCGGGTGTGGGGCGAATCGTCGTCGACTCCCTCACCGAAATCGACAGGCTCGCTCAGGTGGCGCGCGCTGCGGGAGGTCGACCGTCAGTCCTCGTCAGGGTGACCGCCGGCGTTCAGGCGAACACGCACACCTCCATCGCCACCGCCCACGAGGACCAGAAGTTCGGCTTCTCGATCGCGGAAGGCGCGGCCTTTGCTGCCTTGCGCACAGTGGCTCGCTCTGCGGACCTCCACCTCGCCGGCATCCACTTCCACCTCGGATCACAGATCTTCGATACCTCAGCGTTCGACCTGGCGGCTCGACGGGTCCTCGCGCTCTCCGCGGCTGCTCAGCGCGAAGGCATGCAGTTGCGCCAGCTGTGCGTTGGCGGCGGCTTCGGCATCGCCTACACCACCCAGGATCGCCCCATGTCGCCCCAAGCCTTGGCGGCCGGCATCACCGCAACCATCGACGCGGAATCCCGCAGGGCCGGGGTCGACGTACCAGAGTTGTCGGTTGAGCCGGGCCGAGCGATCGCCGGGCCTTCGACCTTCACGCTCTACACCGTTGGGACGGTCAAACGGGCGACACTCGCCGGGGGCGTCAGCCGCCTGTTCGTGGCGGTCGACGGTGGCATGAGCGACAACGTCCGAACGGCGTTGTACGGCGCCGACTTCTCGTGCACGCTGGCCTCCCGCACTTCGACAGCGCCTCCGGTGCTCGCGCGGGTGGTGGGCAAGCACTGTGAGTCAGGCGACATCGTCGTCAACGACGAGTTCCTGCCCTCCGACGTGACGCCAGGCGACCTGCTCGCCGTACCCGGCACTGGGGCCTACTGCCGGTCGCTCGCAAACACCTACAACCACGTGCCGCGACCACCGGTGATCGCGGTGCGGGACCGCCGGCCTCGCCCCATCGTCCGTCGAGAGACCGAGGAAGACCTGATGCGGCTCGACGTCGATGAGCCAGCCGAGGTCGCTGGAGCGACATCGTGACGGGCGCCGCTGCTGCTGGCAACAGGCCCTGGCGCGGCGTGATCAGGGAGTACCGCGACTGGCTGCCGGTGAGCGACTCGACCCCGGTGGTCTCGCTCGGCGAGGGCGGGACGCCGCTCGTGGAGTCAGCCTGGCTGTCCGAAGCCACGGGTGGTGGCGTCTGGTTGAAGGTCGAGGGCAGCAACCCCACCGGGTCGTTCAAGGACCGGGGGATGACCATGGCGGTCTCGGCGGCGGTCGAGGGCGGTGCCACCGCTGTCGTCTGCGCATCGACGGGCAACACCTCGGCGTCGATGTCGGCGTACGCCGGGCGCGCCGGTCTCACGCCCATCGTTCTGGTCCCGCAAGGCAAGATTGCGAAGGGCAAGATCGCCCAAGCGGTCATGCACGGTGCTCGCCTGATCGCTGTGCGCGGCGGCTTCGATGCCTGCTTGGAGGTAGCCCGGGCGCTGGCCAAGGACTATCCGGTCAGCCTGGTCAACTCCGTCAACCCGTTGCGGCTGGAGGGGCAGAAGACCGCGGCGTTCGAGATCGTCGACGTGTTGGGGGCGGCTCCCGACCTGCACGTGCTGCCGGTCGGCAACGCCGGCAACATCGCGGCGTACTGGAAGGGTTTCAACGAATACGCCGCCGCGGGTCGCGCCGCCGGCACGCCGGCGATGTGGGGCTTCCAAGCCGAGGGAGCGGCTCCGTTGGTGATCGGTGAGGTGGTGCGAGCCCCGGAGACGGTGGCGACCGCGATCAGGATCGGCAATCCAGCGTCGTGGCTGTTGGCTGACGCCGCCCGGCAGGAGTCCGGCGGTTTGATCGAGGCGGTCTCCGACGCCCAGATCCTGCACGCGCAGCGGGAGCTCGCAGCTCGGGACGGCGTCTTCGTGGAGCCGGCGTCCGCGGCGGGAGTGGCCGGACTGCTGGCTCTCGCTGAGGCCGGACGAGTACCTGGTGGCAAGACCGTCACGGTGACGGTGACCGGGCACGGGCTCAAGGACATCGATACCGCCCTCGACGCGCGCGAACCGCTGACCGAGATCCTCATCGATCCCGACGTCGACGAGGCGGCCACAGCCGCAGGTCTGGTTGCGTCAGCACATCCCCGATGAGCCCGCGCACCGGTACGCCGTCGTTCGCCGCTGGACCGGTCACCGTGCGGGCCCCCGCCACCAGCGCCAACCTCGGCCCTGGTTTCGACAGCTTCGGCCTGGCACTGATGCGCTACGACAGCGTCACCGCCACCGTCGTTGGTGATGGTGACGGCCTCACCGTCGACGTGACCGGCGAAGGAGCGGGTCAGCTGCCTCTGGACGAAGAGCATCTGATCGTTCGAGCGTTCCGCGCCACGGTCGACGCGCTGGGGCTGGTGCAACCGGGTCTTCGCCTGTCGTGCGACAATACAATCCCTCAGGCCTGCGGGCTCGGGTCGTCGGCGGCGGCCATCGTCAGCGGTATCCGCCTCGCCGAAGCGCTGGCAACGGCGGCCGCACTCCGGCCCGGTCAGGACTTGGAGTTGGCCACCACACTCGAGGGCCACCCCGACAACGTTGCCGCTTGCCTGCGCGGTGGGTTCACCATCGCCTGGACGGACCTGGCTTGGACGGCGAACCCGTCCGCCGCGGGAGTCCATGCAGTGCGGCTCGACGTCGATCCCGACGTCCAGCCAGTGGTGCTGGTCCCGCCGAGCGGGGTCTCGACGTCCGCAGCGCGGGTCCTGCTGCCGAGCTCGGTGACGCATGGCGATGCGAGCGCGACGGCGGCGCGGGCGGGGCTGCTGACAGCAGCTCTGACGGCGTACCCGGAGCTGCTGTTCGCCGCGACGGGGGACCGGCTGCACCAGGAGCATCGACGGGCCGCGATGCCACAAACCCTCGACCTTGTCGATCGGCTGCGCGACCGTGGCATTCCGGCTGTGGTCTCGGGTGCGGGACCCAGCGTCTTGGTGCTCGCCACTTCCGCTCGACCGTTCGAGCCGGCGCGATGGTGTCCGCACGGTTGGACTGTTCTGTCGTTGCCCGTCGACACGCTGGGAGCGGTTCGCCAGGAAGCGAGCCCACACCGGCCTGATCGGCCAGGAGCGGTGCACAGCCAAGGACCCGAGCACACGACGGAATAGCCTCGTTGACGCCAACGTTGTGACGTGTGCACGACAGCGGCGCTTCGGTAGTGCTACTGTCTGAGTCGAATCGGCTCGACTGAGAGCCGGTCTCCTCTCGCGGATCGCAGAGATCGTTCAGCCCTCCTTGACGTTTCAAACGTCGGCGTCAATGACGTCCGGCTCGGGGTGAACGACATGGACAGTCCGCGGGACTCACCATCATCACCGCGCCATTTCCAGTGCGCGAAAGACGTGGGAAGGACCTCACGTGACGGAAACCTCCGAAGCCACCACCCCGACCGCCGACACATCGTCGGCTCGAGCGAAATCCGGTGGCCTCAACTCGATGCTGTTGCCCGAGCTCAAGCAGCTGGCCGGGGGACTCGGCATCAAGGGCACGACGACGATGCGCAAGAGCGCGCTCGTCGACGCCATCAAGGCAGCGCAAGGCTCCTCAGCCGGACGATCCGGTTCGCCGGGCGACACGGTTGAGTCCTCCAACCGCCAGCAACGCTCGGCTCCAGCTGAGTCAACCGCCTCGTCGAGCAATGGCACATCATCGCCGCCCGACCAGCCAGCCGGCACGTCACCAGCGATGGTGCTGGCGTCGGTCGCCTCCTCGCCGGTTGAGCAGACCTCGGCCGCCGAGAGCGCGACACCGACCGAAAACGGAGGTGGCGCTCGGTACTCAGGCGACAGCCGGGGCAACTCCGAGCGCCAGCGCTCCAACAGTTCCAACCGGTCCAGCAACGGACAGCAGGGCCGCCAATCCTCCAGCCAGACCAACGGGCAATCCTCCAGCCAGTCCACGGCTCCGGCCGACCCGAACACTCCCTTCAACGCGCAGTCGTCGTCCGACTCGCCGGCGCCATCGGGTGGACAGAGCTCGGGCGATCAGTCCTCGGGCAACCAGTCCTCGGGCCACCAGCCCTCGGGGCGCGACGGGTACGACGACCGGGGCAGCCGCAGCAGCCGCAGCAGGAGCCGTAACCGGAACCGCAGCTATCGCGACCGCGACCGCGACCGGCGTCGCGAAGGCGGCGAGAGCGAGCCGCAGGTCAGCGACGATGACGTGTTGATCCCGGCGGCGGGCATCCTCGACCTCCTGGACAACTACGCGTTCGTGCGCACGAGCGGATACCTGCCCGGGCCGAACGACGTGTATGTCGCGATGTCGATGGTGCGCAAGTTCGGTTTGCGGAAGGGGGACGCGATCACCGGCGCCGTACGCCAGCACCGTGACGGTGAGCGGCGCGAGAAGTACAACCCGATGGTACGCATCGACACGGTCAACGGGGCCGAGCCGGAGGCGTCGCGACAGCGCGTCGAGTTCTCCAAGCTCGTTCCGCTGTACGCCGCCGACCGGTTGCGCCTCGAGACCGAGCCGGGCATCTTGACCACTCGGCTCATCGACATCGTCGCGCCGATCGGCAAGGGCCAGCGCGGCTTGATCGTCTCGCCCTCCAAGGCCGGCAAGACGCTGGTCATGCAGGCGATCGCCAACGCGATCACCACAAACAACCCCGAATGCCACCTGATGGTTGTGCTCGTCGACGAGCGGCCCGAAGAGGTCACCGACATGCAGCGGGCGGTCAAGGGCGAAGTCATCGCGTCGACGTTCGACCGGCCGGCTGAGGACCACACCACCGTCGCCGAGCTCGCCATCGAGCGGGCGAAGCGGCTGGTCGAGCTCGGCCACGACGTCGTGGTACTGCTCGACTCGATCACCCGGCTCGGCCGCGCATACAACCTCGCGGCCCCCGCGTCGGGCCGCATCCTCTCGGGCGGTGTGGATTCATCGGCGCTCTACCCGCCGAAGCGGTTCTTCGGCGCAGCGCGCAATATCGAAGACGGCGGCTCGCTCACCATCCTCGCGACCGCGCTCATCGAGACCGGTTCCAAGATGGACGAGGTCATCTTCGAGGAGTTCAAGGGCACCGGGAACCTGGAGCTGCGGCTGCGGCGCGAGTACGCCGACAAGCGCATCTTCCCCGCCATCGACGTCGACGCCTCCGGCACACGCCGCGAGGAGCTCTTGATGAGCAAGGACGAGCTGCAGATCGTGTGGAAGCTGCGGCGGGTTCTGTCGGCGCTCGACGGGCAGCAGGCGCTCGAGCTGCTTCTGAACAAGCTGAAGTCGACGAAGACCAACATCGAGTTCTTGATGCAGGTCAACAAGACGACCCCAACCGCCGCCGGACTGCGCGACTCCGACGACGACTGACACCGCAAACGGCTGGTGCAACTCGAGGATCCGAGGATTACGTCGCCGGAGCGACGCGTAGCTCGGATGCTTGACTGGGGTGACCGGAGCCGCGTCTGAGACAAATGCGCAACCAGCCGCAAGCGTTGACAAGGCGCCACCGAGGATTCGTCGCACGAGTTCTTCGGTGGCACACTGAACAGCTGGTCCGGTTCACGCGCAGCGATCGGTGCGCGACCCGGCGACCGGAGAGGAAACCATGCGGAAGAACATTCACCCGGAGTACCTCGAGACGCAGGTCACCTGCACATGTGGCAACTCCTTCACCACGCGCAGCACCGCGACCTCGGGTCGGGTTCACGCCGACGTCTGCTCGAACTGCCACCCCTTCTACACCGGTAAGCAGAAGATTCTCGACACCGGCGGTCGCGTCGCTCGCTTCCAGGCGCGGTACGCCAAGAAGCAGGCCGCCAAGTAGCTTCGCAGCGGCGCCGACCCTGCCGGCAACGGCTCAGGTGGTCGGCGCCGCTTCGCATGTCCGGCGCAAGATCCAAGGGTGCCGGTCGCACGCCAGACACGAGCTCCGAGCGGGAGGCGAAGATGTTCGAGGCAGTCGACGCGCTCGTTGACGAGCACGCCGCTTTGGAGCAGCGGCTCGCCGAGCCTGACGTCTTCTCCGACCCGGCGCTCGCCAGTCGGCTCAACCAGCGGTACGCCGGCCTGAGTGCCGTCGTTCGGGCCTACCGGGACTGGCAGACGGTCACCGGCGACATCTCGGCCGCGCGTGAGCTGGCCGCCGAGGACGAAACCTTCACGGCCGAAGCCGATCGCCTCGAGGTGTCGCGGCTTGAGCTTGAGGAGCGACTACGCCGCTTGCTGGTGCCACGCGCCGAGACCGACGGAAAGGACGCGATCCTGGAGATCAAGGCGGGCGAGGGAGGGGAGGAGTCGGCCCTGTTCGCCGGTGACCTCCTGCGGATGTACGACCGGTACGCCGAGCGCCGCGGCTGGAAGACCGAAATCCTCGACCAGACACCGAGCGACCTCGGGGGTGTGAAGAGCGCAACTGTTGCGGTCAAGGCGAAAGGCACGCCCGAGCCCGGCGAGGCGCCGTACGCCCTGCTGAAGTTCGAAGGAGGAGTGCACCGGGTGCAGCGCGTGCCGGTCACGGAGTCACAAGGGCGCATCCACACCTCCGCTGCCGGTGTGCTCGTTATGCCGGAGGCAGAGCCGGTCGACGTTTCCATCGACGACAACGACCTGCGCATCGATGTCTTCCGCTCGTCAGGTCCTGGCGGCCAGAGCGTCAACACAACCGACTCGGCGGTC
>JBBPZH010000085.1:0-17223 GCA_038198965.1 Propionibacteriales bacterium | reverse complement strand
TGTGCCGGCGACGACCCATGGCGCGGTGACGATCCGGCAGCTGCTCGCCCACGTGAGCGGTATGCAGCGCGAGCCGGTCGGGGATGTCTGGGACACGTTGACGTTCCCCGACGCCCAGCAGCTGATCGAAAGCTGGAACGCGGCCGAGCGCATCCTCAAACCTCATCACCGCTGGCACTACTCCAACCTCGGTTACTCGCTCCTCGGCGAGGTCGTCGCCCGACTCGACGGCCGTCCTTGGATGGAGAGCTTGCAGGCCCGCATCCTCGAGCCGCTGGGCATGCGCCGTACGACGCTGGGACTGCGACCGCCGCATTCCCAGGGCTACTACGTGCCGCCCTACACCGACGTACCCGTCGGCGAACCCGTCCTCGACATCGGCGCCATGGCACCGGCCGGCGGACTCGCGAGCACCGTGCAAGACCTCGCAACCTGGGCCAGCTTCCTGGGCAAGCCCGACGATGCGGTGCTCAGCGGCGCCACGGTGGAAGAGATGTGCCAACCGCAGATCGTCGCCGACCTCGAGGGCTGGCAGCTGGCATGGGGGCTCGGCGTGATCCTGATGCGCGCCGACGACCATCAGTACGTCGGTCACACCGGCGCCATGCCCGGCCACATCTCCGGGGTCTTCGTCGATCGTGAAAGCGGCACCGGTGCCGTCGCGTTGATGAACTCCTCGTCGGCACCCGACCCCGCCGCGCTCTGTGCCGACTTGGCGACGTACGTGGTGAACAACGAGCCGGCCGAGCCGGAGCTCTGGCGGCCCGGCACCGAAGTACCGGACGAGCTCGCGGGGATCCTCGGACGATGGTTCTCCGAAGGACAGGGGTTCACGTTCAGCGTTCGGCAGAGCACGCTCGAAGCCCGCGCCGACGCCGCCCCTGCGCACCGGCCGCCTTCCGTGTTCACCAAGCTCGACACCGACTGCTATCGCACGGTCTCGGGCCGGGAGACTGGCGAGCTGTTGCGCATCACCCGTAACGCCGACGGCTCGGTGAGCCGCATGAACTGGGCGACGTACCTCTTCACCCGCGAGCCGTACGCCTTCGGCGAGTGGCTAGAAGCTTCGAGCTGACCTGCGTGAGCGGAGCCGCACGCCACGATGGCTTGGCACCGGAAGCGAAGGCGCGACAGCCCCGGCTCTGCGGGCCTGACCGAATGGGTCAACCGAGCGGATCAACCGGGCGGACCCGCCTCGACCCGGCGGCGTACCTCCGCCAGCCCGGCCTCGTTGCGCTCGACGCTCCACCAGCTCTCGACCCACCAGGTCACACCGACGGCTTCCCAGGCTGCTGGATTCCGCGGCTGGGTGTCGACGAACTCACCGGTACTGTCCGCCTCGAGTACGACGTCGTAGCCGTCCCAGTCCAGACCTGCCTGCTCACGCTCTGCGCGAGTCAACGCCACGATCTCCGCCAACCGGTCAGGGGTGGTGGCTTTCCACCTCCCGGTCGGGTCGATGATCTGGGGTAGCAAGCCCTCCCACTTCGCCGCTCGCGCCAGCGACGGCTGACGCTCCTTGCCGACAACTTGTGCTCCCACCAGCCACACCGGCGGATGTGGGAGCTGCACGGGCGGATCAGGAACCAGATACTCGGTCGGGGTGGCGGTGTAGTGCTTGCCCTCATAGCCGAACGGCTGTCCCTGCAGGAGGCCCGCATAGATCGCCAGGCACTCATCCAACTTCTCGACTCGCGTACGACGCCCTTCGTCGGGCTCGAACGCCGTCCAGTTCAGGTTGGGTGCGCCGAGCCCAGCCGAAAGGATGATCCGACCGCCGCTGAGCCGGTCGACAGTCGCCACTCTCGAAGCGAGATCCCACGGCTTGATCCGTGACACCGGCGTGAGCAGCGTGCCGAGCCGTACTCGCTCGGTGACCATGGATGCCGCGGCAAGTGACGCCCAGGCGTCGACTCCCCAGACCGTCTCGTACGTGAACACGCCATCCCAGCCGCAGCGCTCGCCGAGTGCCGCGAAGTTCGCAAAGCCACGGGCGTCGGCGTACGGGACCACGAACCCGAATTTCATTGCGATCAGCGTACGAGACGACAACGCATACCGGCTCCCAACGACCTGTCAGCGCGCCGCACGCTGTGCGGTGTCCACCACACCCTGACAACTTGCGGAGGCTGGTGTTGCGGCGACTAGCTGCCGGCGATGTAACCCAACAGGTCTTGACGGGTCAAGACGCCGACCGGCTTGCCGTCGTCTTGCACCAGTACGGCGTTCGCCTCGTGCAGCTGCTCCATCGCGGCCGCCACCGGCTCACCGGCACCGACAGTCGGCAGCGAATCGCCCATGTGGTCCTCGACGCGGTCGCTGAGCCGGGCCTTGCCGGCGTACAACGCGTCGAGCAGGTCTTTCTCGCTGACCGCACCGGCGACCTCGGCAGCCATGACCGGCGGTTCCGCGAGCACAACGGGCATCTGGGAGACGGCGTACTCGCGCAAGATGCCGACGGCGACGGCAACCGTCTCGTTCGGGTGCGTGTGCACGAGGTCCGGCAGCCGGCCGTCCTTGCGGCGCAACACATCACCGACGGTCAGCTTGGCCGGCTGGGACAAGAAGCCGTAGTGAGCGAGCCACTCGTCGTCGAAGACCTTGGCCAGGTAGCCACGCCCACCGTCTGGCAGCAGCACCACGATGACAGCAGCCGGGTCGCCCAGCTCGTGCGCAAGCCGGATCGCTGCGGCCGCGGCCATGCCTGAGGAACCGCCGACGAGCAGGCCCTCTTCTCGAGCGAGCCGCCGGGTGGTCAGGAACGAGTCGCGATCCGACACCGCGAAGATGCGATCAGCGATGTTCCGGTCGTACGCCGCCGGCCAGAAGTCCTCGCCCACCCCCTCGACCAGGTAGGGGCGACCGGAGCCACCGGAGTAGACAGAACCCTCCGGGTCGGCGCCCACCACTTGGACGTGGCCGTCGGAGACCTCCTTGAGATAGCGCCCGACTCCGCTGATCGTGCCGCCGGTTCCGACTCCGGTCACGAAGTGGGTGATCCGGCCCTTGGTCTGCCGCCAGATCTCCGGGCCGGTCTGCTCATAGTGGCTCTGGGGGTTGTTCGGGTTGGAGTACTGGTCGGGCTTCCAGGCACCGTTGATCTCCCGAACCAACCGGTCGGACACGCTGTAGTAGCTGTTCGGATGGTCCGGGGCGACAGCGGTGGGGCAGACGACCACCTCGGCGCCGTACGCCTTGAGGACGTTGCGCTTGTCTTCGCTGACCTTGTCGGGACAGACAAAGACGCAGGAGTACCCATGTGTCTGCGCCACCAGCGCCAGGCCGACTCCGGTGTTGCCCGAGGTCGGTTCGACGATGGTGCCGCCTGGGCGAAGCTCACCACTGGCTTCGGCTGCCTCTACCATCCGCAGCGCAATCCGGTCCTTCACCGACCCGCCGGGGTTGAAGTACTCGACCTTCGCCAGCACCAGTCCCGGAGCTTCGTCGGTGACCTTGTCGAGCCGCACCAACGGGGTGTCACCGACCAGATCGAGCAGCGAGTCCACATAGTCCACCGAGCCAGCCTAAGTGCCCGGCGGATTGAGACGGCGTACCCCTAAAGTGTGCAGGTCCAGCCTGTCAAGGAGGTGGTAGTGAGCAAGGCGAGCGCGGCGCGACGGTTGGCGGCTGCTGCCGCCTTCGGTGGCACGGGGCTCGGGGTGGTCGGCGGATCGCTGTACGGCGTCCTGACCGCGCAGGCTATGCGAGCCCGGCGCCGGATCGGGAGTGCCGACGAGCAACCCCCCGACCCCAGTGGGTTGTACGGCGCCGAACTCGCCGGCCCAGCGATCCGGTTGGCGGTGTTGGGCGACTCCGGAGCGGCGGGCTACGGCGCGGTCACGCCTGACGAGACCTTCGGTGCCTACCTGGCCACCGGATTGAGCGACCTGGCGAGGCGCCCGGTGATGCTGCACAGCTTCGCCCGAGTCGGCGCGCGTACCCAGGACCTCGACAAGCAAATACCACTCGCGCTATCGGGTGATCCCGAGGTCTGCGCGCTCATCATCGGCACCAACGACGTCACGCACCGCATCCGGCCCTCGCAATCGGTGCGGCTGCTGCAGGAGGCGGTCGAAGCGCTCCGGCTTGCAGGGGTCCAAGTGGTCGTCGGCACCTGCCCCGACCTCGGCACGATCAGGCCGATCGCTCCCCCGCTTCGCCAAGTTGCCCGCCGGTGGAGCCGGCTGTTAGCGGCGGCGCAAACGATCGCCACCGTCGAGGCGGGTGGTCGTTCCGTCTCGTTGGGGTCGATTCTCGGGCCAGAATTCGCCGCAGCGCCGTCTGACCTGTTCGGGCCGGACGAGTTCCACCCATCCCCGGCCGGCTACAAGAGCTGCGCGGGGGCGATGCTCCCGACGGTCGCGGCCGCCGTGGGAGCCGTACCAGGGGACGCAGTAGATCCGGAGCCGCAACGTGGCGACGGTGTCTACGCGCTGGCCACAGCCGCTGCTGCCGCCGCAGAAGAAACGGGAACCGAGGTGTCCCGCGCCGATCTCACGGGCTCCGACCTGGGACCACGCGGACGGTGGGTTTGGGTACGCCGCCGGCGCCGGCACGCCATCCCGTCGGTCGGCGCTGTCGACGTGAGCGCAGAAACCGTCGCGACCGATCTCACGCGGAGCGTGCACGACGACTCAACCACGTGAGAGGGCTTGTCCAACGTCAGGGATTGCGGCAGGCTCAGGCTCTGAGATCTCTCGAGCCGCCGGAGGCAACTATGGGCCTACACCACTCCGAAGAGACGCATCAGATGCTGGTTGCGCGGATCCCCGACGCAACCGGGCGACAGATGTCTGAGTGGTTCGGCCAGCTCGAGAACGGCCCTGGGCTGCTGCGGTTCGACGACCGCGTGCGGTGGCTGCGCGACGAGTACGGGCTCGCGCATGGACACGCGACCGCCATCGTGCACGAGCACGACCTCATGCGCGCGCACCGCTCGTTCGACTGAGTTCAGCGACCGCTTTGCCGGGCGGTTAGTTGTCGCTTTGCAGGATGGCCAGGATGCGCAACATCTGGATGTAAATCCACACCAACGTGACGGTCAGGCCGAACGCCGCTCGCCACGACTCCTGCTCCGGCAAACCGGCTGCGATGCCGCGCTCGACCGAGTCGAAGTCGAGGATGAGCATGAGGACACCGATACCGAGTCCGACGAGGCTCATCACCAAGCCAAGGACACCGAAACCGTTGAAGCCAATCGCGCTGCCGAAAAATCCGAGCACGAAGTCGAGCATCACCACGATGAAGAACCCGAACATGGCGATCGTGACGCCACGTCGGAAGCGGTCGGTGACCTGGATGTTGAAGAACTTGTACGCCGCCAACGTCGCCACAAAGGCCGCCGTGGTGCCCAGCACCGCGCCGGGGACTACCCCGTTGAACAGTTGCTCGTAGGTTTCGCTGACCGCGCCCAGGAACAACCCCTCGACCACGGCGAACGCCATCACGAGAGCGGGACTCACGGTGCGCATGAAGGAGACCGCGAACGACAGCCCGATGCTGCCGAAGGCGCCAACCATCCAGGCCAGACCGAGATACTGGTTGGGCATCGCAACCCACGTCAGTGCAGCGGTGGCGACGACCAGCAGCAGGGAGATAGCCGTGCGGTTGACGACCGAGTCCAGGGTCATCCGCTCCTGGGTGACCGGCCCGGTCGGGTAGTGCCAGGTCGAGGGGTCGGTGCTTGGTGGAGGCGGCGTCTGCCCGTAGCCGGCGTACCCCTGACCACTCGCGGGATAGCTCGCGTGGCCGTACTGCGCCGCGGTCCTCCCGTTGAAGCCTTCAGCCCTGGCGAACACCGGGTTGTTGCTCTGCATGCGATCCGACTCCTTGAAAGGCCAGGCCGTCTGCCTGGTGTCCACTTAAGTCTACGGTTCCACGCCACCGGCGGATGCCTACGCGGGTGCATAACGCCTGACCGGTCGGTGCCCCCGGTGGGACTCGAACCCACACTGAGCGCCTTTTAAGGGTGCGTCCTCTGCCGATTGGGATACGGGGGCGTGCTGCTCAAGCCTAGGACCCGATCACTGCGTCGCCCGGCGGAAGTCTGCGCGCGGATTCTGCAGCGTGCCGAGCGACACGACGTCGCGCCGGAAGAACAGCGCGAGCGTCCAGTCGAGCACCACCCGCACCTTCTTGTTGAACGTCGGCATCCGGCTCATGTGGTAGGTGCGGTGCATGAACCACGCCGGGAAGCCGCGCAGCTTGATGCCGTACACCTGCGCGACGCCTTTGTACAGCCCAAGGCTCGCGACCGACCCGACGTACTTGTGCCGGTACGGCGTCAGCGGCTCCCCGCGCAACGACTTCTGCAGGTTGTCGGCCAGTACCTTCGCCTGCCGCACCGCATGCTGAGCGCTCGGCGAGCAGAACCGCCCCGGTGCGGCGCTCAGGTCGGGGACCGCACCACAGTCGCCAGCCACCCAGGCATCGGCGGCACCGTCGACCTGCAAGGTGGCGAGCGACTTGAGCCGTCCCTTGTCGTCGATCGGCAAGTCGCTCTCGGCCAGCACTGGGTTGGCCCTCACACCCGCCGTCCAGACGATGGTGTCGGCGTCGAACTCCGCTCCGTCGGAGAGCACGACGTGCTTGTCGGCACACGACTCCAGCCGGGTGTTGAGACGCACCTCGATGCCGCGCTCTGTCAGCCGCTCTACGGTGTAGCGGCCCAGCTGCTGCCCCACTTCCGGGAGGATCCGGTTGGCCGCTTCCACCAGCACGAACCGCAGGTCGGTCTCGTCGATCGTCTCGTAGTAGCGGGTGGCGAATCTCGCCATGTCCTCGATCTCGGCGAGCGCCTCGACTCCGGCGTACCCGCCACCGACGAACACGAATGTGAGCGCTCTGGACCGCGTCGCGGCGTCCCGCCCCGACCCCGCGACGTCGAGCCGGTCGAGCACGTAGTTGCGCAACGAGATCGCTTCCTCGATCTGTTTGAACCCCAGGCCGTGCTCCGCGAGCCCGGGTATGGGCAGGGTCCGGGCCACCGACCCCAGCGCGACGACGAGCTGGTCGTAGGCGAGGTCGTACGCCGGCCCCTCCGTCGGCTCGATGCGCAAGGTGCGGTCGGCGTGCCCGATGGAGGCGATCCGCCCGGTGATGACATCGCAGTGCGGCAGCGTCCGGCGAAGTGGTACGACGACGTGGCGAGGCTCGAGCGAACCCGACGCTGCCTCGGGAAGAAACGGCTGGTACGTCATGGCTGATCGCGGGTCGACGATCGTGACCCTCAGCTCACCGCGGCGTACCGCGGAGCGGAGCCCGAGCGCGGTGTACAGGCCGACGTAACCGCCGCCGGCGATCACGACGTGGGGAACTGTCATGGGTCACTCTTTCGGGAAGGCGTGGAGCGCGCTGTTCGATGTCCAGGGTGGCAATCATCCCCCGGCCGGGGCAGGTGGCTTTTCGACACTATCGGCGGTCGCCCCGCCAGAGAGGCAGGGCTCACTGCGAGAGCGTGCGGGCGGTGTCGGCGGCTCGGCCCAGCACGGCGTCCAGCATGGACTCGGTCAGTTTGCCGGTGGACGTGTTCTGCTGGCTGGGGTGGTAGCACCCGAGCACCGTCAACCCGTCCACCGGATACATCGCGTTGTGCCCGAAGCGGGGACGTGGGCGGGGGACGGCGTAACCAAGCCTGCCCAGCGCTCGGGCGAACGAATCCCACGCATAGGAGCCGAGGCACACGACCACCCGAACGCTCGGCAACGCCAGACGGAGTTCGGCGTCAAGCCAAGGCTCACAGGTACTGCGTTCAGCTGGCGTCGGCTTGTTGTCAGGAGGTGCGCAACGCACCGCCGCGACAATGCGCGTGTCGATGAGCTCCTGACCGTCGCCCGCCGCCCGGCTCGTAGGTTGCGTCACCAACCCGACCCGGTGCAGGGAGGCGAAGAGCCAGTCACCCGATCGGTCACCTGTGAAGATCCGGCCGGTCCGGTTGCCACCATGTGCGGCCGGTGCGAGCCCCACGACCAAGACGCGGGACTGCGGCGAACCCCATGCCGCGACCGGCCGACCCCAGTACGGCTCCTCGGCAAACGCTTTGCGCTTTGTCGTCGCCACCGACTCCCGCCACTCAACCAGGCGAAGGCATGCCCGGCACACCGAGCTCGCTGCGGTTACGTCGTCGGTGGTGCGAGCTGTGGCTGCGAGCCGGCGTACGGCGGGCGCATCTGCTGCTTGCGGTGTGGCCCCCGACGCCAGGTCCCCCGGCCACCCGGTTCCCGGCGGCACTGGGCTGGGAAACAGCTGCTTCGTTACCGGATGCGGCAGTGTCTCGGCGCCCACCGCCTTACCCTAGGTGCGACTTGTCAGGCGTTCGTCGGGCTAGAGCCCGTCTGCTGCCTGAAAGGGGGCCAAGAGGGCGGCCAGGGCAGGAGGCTCAGGCGTACATCAACGAACCGGGCGTGGTGAGCAGGCCACCGGTCTCCAGCCAGGTCTTGAGGCCGGACAGGATCATCGGCCAGCCGCCGTACAGCTGCTCGTTGGCGCCGTCTCGCATCTGGTCGTGGGTGACGAGGAGCCGGCACGAGTCGCCGACCTGCTCGATGTCCCAGGTGACGCGGGAGGTGCCCTCGTTCTTGACGTCGTCACTCCACAGCGCCCGCATGGTCTGCACGAGTCGGCGCGGTGGGTCGACTTCGAGGTTTTCTCCCTCGCCCAACAACCCCTCTGCATTGGGGTGGCTCGCCTCGAAGCGCGAACCGGGGGTGAAGTCCGACGTGTAGTGAAGTCCGAAGCTGTACTTGCTCCTGACCTCGGGATCGGTGATCGCCTCCCACAGTCGCTCGGGAGTGGTACGGATGTAGATCTCGAAAACCTTTTCCATCGTGCCTTCCAATCTGGTCTTGAGCTCGCTCAGGCCAGCGGCCCACGGCTCGGCGAATTTGCTCAACCATCTGTCGTAGATGAGCCGGATCGGGACGGGATTCAAGAAGTGGAGCTTTTCGCGGCCGCGCCGCTTGGTCACCACTAAGCCGGCCACCTCGAGCCGAATCAGGTGTTTCCTCACTCCGAAGCGCGTCATCTCGAAGCGCTGCTCCAGGGCGCTGAGCGTCTGCCCGTCCTCGCGAAACAACTCGTCGAGCAGCGCACGCCGCGTGTCGTCAGCGAGCGCCTTGAACACCTCGTCCACGCCTGGAAGATTAGGTGACCTATTGGTCACATGTCAACTGGCGACCGGTTCCACCTACCGATGAACCGCGGGCGCCGCGGCCACGCATGCGTGCGGTATCCACCATTGCGGCAGCCGGGCCAACACCTCGTCCCCGATTGGGTTGACTCCCGGGCCAGCCGCCAACGCATGCGCCACGAGCGCGTGCAGGCATTTGACCCGGTCAGGCATACCTCCAGCGGAGACTGACGCGATCTCTGGCACGTCACCCAACCGCCGCCGCTGCGCCACGTATGCGACGTGCGCCGACCGGTACTGCGTCGCGAGACCGGGATCGCTGCCGATGCGGGCGGTGAGCCCGACCATCAGGCCGCTCGCCTCCAAGGTGCTCACTTCGACCACGGCACGCGGGCAGGTGAGGTAGTACAGCGTGGGGAACGGCGTTCCGTCGCTCAGCCGGGGAGCGGTCGTCACGACGTCGGGGCTGCCGCATGGGCAGCGATGGGTGACTCCCACGACGTCACGAGGCGGCCGGCCCAGCTGTTGTTCGACCGCGGCGGCGTCAGAGGGAGCAAGGCCCTCACCGCTCAAGGTCCGCTCGAGCCCTTTCCCGTATGACGGCCCACCCAGCGCTGGGGGCCCATGGCGCGACCAGGATCAGGGGGAACCTTGCCGCCGATCTGTACGGCTGGACTGTTCGGACGCCGGCCATGCGTTCGGTGGTGCCGGTGCACTGGCTCAACCCCCGCCGCCACCACGCTGCCCCAGGCACGCTGCCACCACGCATGTTGTGATGACGATGACGCAGCGGCCGGGTCGGACAGCTGGCTGCCGGAAGGAACGATGCGGCCATGCGCGTCGATGACCCGGTAGCCGGTCTGACCGGGCATCAACCACCCGAACCGTTCACGAGCCTGCGTGCGGATATAGGCGGGATCGTGCAGTCGTTGCTTGGCCTGCTCCAGCGAGGCGATGGAGGCGCGACCGGTGGCGATCTGCGCAGACAGCGTGTTGACGTCGCTGCGTTGCTGCAGCCAAGCTCGCAGGCTCGAGGCGTAGGAGACGCCGAGGACCGCGACGATGAGCAGGAGAACAGCCGCCCGACCGGTGAGCTTCGCCTTGGACGCGGCCCGCGGTTCCGGCGCCCGAGTCGCCCCGGCGCGGCTAGGCCCGCGGCTCAACGGCGAAAACGTCGCCCGCCGGGCTGCCGATGAAAGCGTGGGCGGCCGCCGCGCGGCAACCGCCCGGCTGACGCGCGATAGAGGCGACGTACGACGTCGCGGCGATGTCGCCAAGTCAGCCCGCCGACGCGAATCGAGGGACCGCTCCGCGACCGGCGTAGCGGGCGGCGTCCCCGAGCTCTTCTTCGATGCGGAGCAGTTGGTTGTACTTCGCCACCCGCTCCGATCGCGCCGGAGCACCGGTCTTGATCTGGCCACCGTTGATGGCGACAGCCAGGTCGGCGATTGTGGTGTCCTCCGTCTCACCGGACCGGTGGCTCATCATGCAGCGCAGGCCGTTGCGGTGAGCGAAGTCGACGGCTTCGAGGGTCTCGGTCAGGGTTCCGATCTGGTTGACCTTGACCAGCAAAGCGTTGGCACTGCGCTCGCGGACTCCCCGCCGAAGTCGTTCGACGTTGGTGACGAAAATGTCGTCACCAACGATCTGCACCCTGTCGCCGAGCTCCGCCGTCAGATGCGCCCAGCCCTCCCAGTCCTCTTCGCTCAGGGGATCTTCGATCGACACGATCGGGTACGCCGACACCAGCTCGGCGTAGTAGTCCGTCATCTCCGCCGCCGATCGCTCCTGCCCCTCGAACCGGTAGCAGTTGCCGGCATCGTCGTGGAACTCGCTGGCGGCTGCGTCGAGGGCGAACGCGATGTCGGTGCCAAGTGCCAGTCCGGCGTTGTCGACGGCCGTTGCGATCAGGTCGAGAGCCTGCCGGTTGGACGGCACGTCCGGCGCAAAGCCGCCCTCGTCGCCGAGCCCGGTGGCGTACCCCGCTGACTTCAGCACTCCCTTGAGTGCGTGATAGACCGCGACGCCTGACTCGAGCGCCTCGCGAAACGTCGGCGGCCCGATCGGCGCGATCATGAACTCCTGGACGTCGACACCGGTGTCTGCGTGGGCCCCTCCGTTGAGGATGTTCAGCATGGGCACGGGCAGCAGGTGCGCGTTGGGTCCGCCCACGTAGCGGAACAACGGCAGATTTGCTGATTCGGCTGCTGCCTTCGCGACCGCTAGCGAGACGCCGAGGATGGCGTTGGCGCCGAGCCGGGCCTTGTTAGGGGTGCCGTCGAGGTCGAGCAACGCCTGGTCGATGCTGCGTTGGTCGTCGGCAGCCAGACCAGCCACCGCGTCGCCGATTGGGCCGTTGACTGCGTCGACGGCCTTGCCGACGCCTTTGCCGCCATACCACTTCTCACCGTCGCGAAGCTCCACCGCCTCGAACTGCCCGGTCGACGCGCCCGAGGGTACGGCGGCCCCCGCCACCGTGCCGTCGTCGAGCGCGACCTCGACCTCGATCGTCGGGTTGCCGCGGGAGTCAAGGATCTCCCGGGCCCCGACGGCCTCGATGTGCGCCACTGACCGCTCCTCGCGCTGACGTGTGGTTCGCGTCAGCCTAACCGGGCTGGCTCGCTGGGTCGGGAAGGCCACGCGGGGCACCGCCGCCGGCCGCGGTGACCGCTCGAGCAACCCTGCGGCGAAGGGCGAACTCGCAATCCACGCCGGCTCTGGAAGCGGCCACCACCAGGTCGAACAAGGCATCACCCACCGAAGCAGACGTCATCTGATCCGCGTTGTCCGCGGCCTCTCGACCCGCCATCGCGTTGCTTGTCTCGACGTACCCCAGCCGGGCGACCACCTTCTCGGCGAGGCTGAGCGCCGGCAGGCTAGGCGGTATGCCGTCCACCGGTGAGGTCCGGTTCTTCTCCCTCGCCTTGAGCGCTTCCCAGTTGCTCTGCACCTCCGCGGCATCGGCCACCTGGACTTCGGCAAAAACGTTCGGATGCCGGGATACCAGCTTGTCGATGATGCCCTGCACGACGTCGTCGATGCCGAAGGGTCGCGTTTGGTGTTCGCTCGCGATCCGGGCATGAAACACCACCTGCAACAAGAGGTCACCCAGCTCTTCGCGCAGATGGTCGGGGTTCTCGCTCTCCAGGGCTTCGATCACCTCGTACGTCTCCTCCACGAGGTAGCGGACGAGCGACTCATGTGTCTGCTGGCGATCCCATGGGCACTCGCGCCGCAGCGTGTCCATGACCTGCACGAACTCGGCGAACCGTTGTCCGGTCAACGCCGCATCGCCGTCTGACAGCGGTCCGGCCAAGCCGGTCACTCAGCCGCAGACTTGCGACTGCGGGAGGTTCTTGACCGCGGTTGCGGAGCTGGAGCCTGACGGCGTCGGCGTAACCGTCGCGGGGACCGAGAGCGAACCGGAAGTGTTGACCACCCGAGTGCCGTTCCACCGCCCGAAGCTCGGGTCGACGGTCACCGATTGCTTCGCGGCGAACTTGTCCAGGTAGGGCCTGGCCGCCGTAATGTCGTTGGGACTGACGGCGTCCGCCGTGGTGATCTTGGGGTCGCGCAGGTGTGCCCCGATCGCGGCTTGCAGCAACTGCGCGCGAGCGGAGTCGTGGAAGTACTGCGTGAGCAGGCCTCTTGTCGTGCTACTCACCCCATCCGGCATCTTGGCGCTCGCGGCGACTTGGGCGATGCGGGCGTCGCTCGCGGTGACGCCCAGCTGCGAGGCTGCGCGGTCGGTCAATGCGAACTGGATGAGAGCCTGGATGAGGTTGGCGCGCAGGTTGGCTGTGCTTTGAGCCGGTACTGCCCCGCCCTGGCTGAGCCGGACCTGCTGGGAGTAGTCGCACGCCACCAGCACAAGGTCGTCGACCTGGTTCGCCCGGATCGCCGTGCCGTCAACGAGCGCCGCGTCACCGGGGTGAAACCTCGAGCTACAACCTGCGAGCGTGAGGACTAGGCAAAGCAGCGGAAGCGAAAGCCACCGAAGTCGAGCGAGCGAGCGGCTGGTGGGGACTCGCCGGGCCGTAAAAGAGCGAAGCGAAGGCCCAAGAGCCCTACCAGCCGCGACCGAGCGACCTGCGGCTCGCCAGAGTCTCACGAAGGTCACTCCTCTACGCGGGCTGGGCTGGCCGGAACGAGATCGTCGATGACGCGGCCGGCCCAATCTAGTACGTCGACGTCCCGCAACGGCTTCCCGCCGATCACGGCAGTGCTCGGTTTGGGCACCAAGATGCTATGCAACGCCGGCTTCACGACGCTGCGCGGGTAGAGCCGGTTGACCCGCACGCGGATCGAGTCGGGCAGGTCGAGGGGAGCGAACCGCACGTAGTTGGCTTGCGTATTGATGTCGGTCAGCCCGGCAGCCCGAGCACGCACCCGCAGTCGCGCCACCGCGAGCAAGTTGTCGACGACCGGCGGCGAGGCGCCGTACCGGTCGAGCAGCTCGGCGCGCACCTCGTCGACCTGGTCAACGGTCCGCACCTCAGCGAGTCGCTGGTACATCTCCCGCCGCCACCCCGCGCGCGGCACGTAGTCGTGCGGGAGGTGGGCGTCGACCGGTAGCTCGATGCGGACCTCGGGCTCCTCGGACGGCGCTTCGCCGCGGTACTCGGCCACCGCTTCGCCGACGAGCCGCACGTACAGGTCGAATCCCACGTCGGCGATGTGCCCCGACTGCTCGCCACCGAGCAGGTTGCCAGCGCCACGGATCTCCAGGTCCTTCATCGCCACCGCCATACCCGCCCCGAGGTCGGCATGTTGGGCGATCGTCGCCAGCCGGTCGTGAGCGGTCTCGGTGAGCGGTTTTTCGTGCGGGTAGAAGAAGTACGCGTAGGCACGTTCGCGACCGCGGCCGACCCGGCCACGCAGCTGGTGCAGCTGGGAAAGGCCAAGCAGGTCAGCTCGCTCGATGATGAGCGTGTTGGCGTTCGACACATCGAGCCCCGACTCGACGATCGTCGTGCACACCAGCACGTCGGCCTTGGCCTCCCAGAAGTCGATCATGACCTGCTCGAGCTCGTGCTCGGGCATCTGCCCGTGAGCGGTGGTGACGCGCGCTTCCGGCACCAGTTCGCGCAACCGAGCCGTGGCCTTGTCGAGGCTCTGCACCCGGTTGTGGATATAGAACACCTGCCCCTCGCGCAGCAGCTCGCGACGGATCGCCGCGACCACCTGGGCGTCGTCGTACCCGCCGACGAATGTCAGAACCGGGTGCCGCTCCTCCGGAGGCGTGGTGATCGTCGACATCTCCCGGATGCCGGTGATCGCCATCTCCAGCGTGCGTGGAATTGGTGTCGCCGACATGCTGAGGACGTCGACTGACGTCCGCAGCCGCTTCAAGGCCTCCTTGTGCTCCACCCCGAACCGCTGCTCCTCGTCGACGACGATCAAGCCCAAATCCTTCAGCTTGACGTCGGGGTTGAACAACCGGTGTGTGCCGATGACCACGTCGACAGTTCCCTCCCGGAGCCCGTCGATGACTTGGGTCGCCTGGCCGTCGGTCTGAAAGCGGCTCAGCGGTCGTACGTTGACGGGGAACCCGGCGAAGCGCTCAGCGAACGTCTGTTGATGCTGCTGCACCAGCAGCGTCGTGGGTACGGCGACCGCCACCTGCTTGCCGTCCTGCACAGCCTTGAACGCGGCCCGGACCGCGATCTCCGTCTTGCCGTAGCCGACGTCGCCACAGATCAGCCTGTCCATCGGGACCGGCTGCTCCATGTCTCGTTTGACCTCCTCAACGCTGGCGAGCTGGTCGGGGGTCTCGACGTATGGGAACGCGTCCTCGAGCTCGCGCTGCCAGGGGGTGTCGGGTCCGAAGGCGTGGCCTCTGGTGGCCTGCCGAGCGGCATACAGCTTGATCAGCTCGGCGGCGATCTGGCGCACCGCCTTGCGGGCGCGGCCCTTGCGTTTCACCCAGTCGGAGCCACCGAGCCGGTCAAGCGTCGGCTGCTCGCCGCCGACGTACCGCGTGACTTGGTCGAGCTGGTCGGTCGGCACGAAGAGTTTGTCCGGCGGGTGGCCGCGCTTGCCGGCGGCGTACTCGATCACCAGATATTCCCGCGTCGCTCCGCTCACCGTCCGTTGCAGCATCTGCACGTAGCGGCCGACGCCGTGCTGCTCGTGCACCACGTAGTCACCGGTGCGAAGCTGAAGCGGATCGATCTGCTTGCGCCGCTTCGACGGCATCCGCCGCGAGTCCTTGGTGGCTCGCTGGCTGGTGAGGTCGTCGCCGGTGAGGACGACCAGGCCGATCGCCGGTGCAATGAGGCCGTGGCTGAGGGCGCCTTGCACAACGTCGACGACGCCTGGCTCGGGCGGAGCGGCAAGGTCGTCGACGAGGCGTGCTGGCACCTCGCGCCCGCGCAGGACCTCGACGAGCCGCTCCCCCGGACCGTGCCCTTCGGTGACGAGGACGAGCCGCTGCTCCTGCTCCCGCACGAAACGCGTGATGTCGTCGACCGCGGACTCGGTGTCGCCGCGGTAGCTGGTGGCGGCGAGGACGTCGAGCGCCATCGACTCCGCGGCTGCGGATGTGTCGACCTCGACCGAGACGATGTCACCGGTCTCCGTCCGCAGGGGTGTTTCTGGCGGCAGTGCGGCGTCCAGCCCGAACGGAGCCAGCGTCCACCACGACATGCCCCGGCTCAGGGACCGGGTGCGGACGTCGCCGAGCGAGTGGAACGCCGCTGCCCCCAGGTCGACGGGGGCTGCTCCCCCGCCCGCGGCCACCGCCCAGGACGCCTGCAGGAATTCCTGACTCGTCGCCACCAGGTCGTGAGCGCGGCCCCGCACCCGCTCGGGGTCACAGACAAGGACTGTCGCGTCGCGCGGCAACAGGTCGACCAGGAGCTCCATCTCGCCGACGAGAGCAGGTGTGAGCGACTCCATGCCCTCCACGGCATGGCCCTCGGCGAGTTTGTCGAGCATCTCGTGCAGCTCGGGGTGGTCCGTGGCCAGCTCGCGGGCTCGGGCGCGGACGTCGTCGGTGAGGAGGAGCTCCCGGCACGGTGGCGCCTCCAGATGGCCCGGTGGCAGGTCGAGCGAGCGCTGGTCGGCGACCGCGAAGTGACGGACCTCCTCGACGGTGTCGCCCCAGAACTCCACTCGTACCGGGTGCTCTTCGGTCGGTGGGAAGACGTCGAGGATGCCTCCGCGTACGGCGAACTCACCTCGGCGCTCGACCAGGTCGACCCGGGTGTACGCAGCCCCGACGAGTCGACGTACGACGTCCTCGAGATCAGCCTCGTCTCCCACTTTGAGCCCGACCGGCGCCAGGTCTGCCAGCCCCTTGGCTTGCGGTTGCAGGACTGACCGGATCGGCGCGATGAGCACCTGGAGTCCCGTGCGATGCTCTCCGTCTGCCGCTGGGTGAACGAGGCGGCGCAGGACGGCCAACCGTCGACCAACCGTGTCGGCTCGCGGCGACAACCGTTCGTGCGGCAACGTCTCCCAGGCCGGGTAGACAGCCACGGACTGGGAGTCGAGCAGGCTTGCCGCGGCATCGGCGGCCTCGTCAGCCTCTCGACCAGTCGCCGTGACGACCAGCACTGTCTTGGCAGCCCCGCCGTCTCCGGCTCGGGAAGCGAGCGCTGCAGCGAGGAACGGCCGAAGGGCGGCTGGTCCGGTGAGGTCAAGAGTCGACCCCACCGGTTGCCGGGCACGCTCGAGAGCCCCGGCCAGGGACGGCTCCCGGGCGAAGAGGGGGACGAGTGCAGAAAGCGACACGCGGGTCCTTGGCGGCTTGGGGTGGCTTGGGGTGTCAGTGGGCAGACGACAGCACGACAACCCCCGATCCGAGACGGATTGGGGGTGAGCACCAGTCTAGGGGCGACGGAGTTCGCTAAAGCGCTCGGCGTTGGTGCGCGGCACTCGACCAGCCGAGCTTCACACCGGACTAGCTCTTACCGAGGGTTGTCCTGCCAGTGCCGACGTACGAACGATGTGATGGGATCGGCGAGCTCGGGACGGCATACCAGCAGGTCGGGCAGGAGGACGTCGTCTTGGTTGTAGGCCAGCAGCGCACCGTCGGCCCGGCTGGTGTGTAACCCGGCCGCCCGGGCCACGACCACCGGTGCAGCGGAATC
>JBBPZH010000084.1:0-23729 GCA_038198965.1 Propionibacteriales bacterium | reverse complement strand
CGGGAAGCCGTTCAGCAGCCACCTCAACGTGCAGGACTTCTACACCTTGCTCCAGACCGGCCACATCCCGGTTGAGTTCGTCATGGGCGTGTGTGTGTGGCACGTCGCCGCCCAGGGGCTGCTGCAGACGATGAAGCAGATGGGCCGCAACGTGGAGATGCCGCAGTGGACTCAGGGTTACTACGACGCGCGGGAGCTCGCCCTGACCCGGATGCAGCAGGAGGCCGAGCGCGTGCAGGCCGCCGGCATCACCGGGGTCGAATGGGCGGCCTCGGAGTGGATGTGGGGCACCCACACGCTGGAGTTCTTCACCTCCGGCACTGCGGTACGCAGGATCGCCACCGGCAACACGGTGGCACCCACACTTGTACTGCCGCTGTTATGACTTTCTCTCCTCCGGAGGGGTTCGTCGACCCGTCGGATGAGCAGCAGGTTGCAGTTGTCCTGCGCATGGTCCTGCGGACACTTGGCGTTCCCGGCCTCGGAGACCTGCTCGTCCGGATCCCCGGCAGCCAGGGCGAGGCTTGGCGGCCCGGTGGCATGTTCAGTCGCGCCATGCCCGCGTCCGTGTGGCTGAGCCCACAGCACCAGCTTCTGCTTATCGATCCGGTGGTCCATGTGCACGTCGTCGGCGGTGTCGTGCTCGCCCGCGACCCACTACCTGCGGGCCGGTTGCCCGAAGCGGTCGCCCGCCTACTGGTGGCAGCGATCGCTGACCAAGGTAGCCAATCGGAGGCGGCAGTGGCCCTGACCGCTGCCCGCGAATCCTCCGAACGACTACAGCCGTAGTCGACCCTCGCAGGCCCTGTGTCGTCGCCTCCGTAACACGGATGCCCTGCCACTGGCTGGCTCAAGCGCCGCCGCCCTTCTTGAGTGCGTCATTCCACCGCAACAGACTCGCCGTCGGCCCTCCCAGAGGCTGGCGCGATTCCGCGTCGGCCTTAGGTTGGGCCGGTGGCGCAGCTCGACGGGATCTGGTGGTCGGCGGCGGGCGATGGTCCGGCGGTGGTGGTGCCGGCGCTCAACGTCGACTGGACCGAGATGAACTTGTCGGAGCTGACTGACCGATTCCGGATGGTAATCGTTGCACCACAGGGCTTCGGGCCGAGCGCTCGGCCGGGCTCGTATCACGGGACGCGATTCGTCGCTGACATCCGGCGCGTTCTGACTCACCTCGAGATCGGGCGCTATGCCACGTTCGGGTACTCCATGAACGGGGCGATGGCCGCCCGGCTGGCCATCGGCAACCCGCGCGTCACCGCCGTCGCCTGTGGCGGCTTCCCGCTCACCGCAGACCTCACCGGCATGGCACAACGGGCGCGCGGGCGCAACGCAATTGCGCGCCAAGACCCGGAGGCTTGGACGGAGCTGGTGGCGGCCTACGACCCTGAAGCTGCGGTCGCGTTCTGGGACGACGTCGGCCGACTGCCCCACGCAGCGCTGGCCGAGGTCGACTGCCCGGTCAGAGCCTGGTGGGGCGAGCGGGACGCGGTCTTGTCCGCACTCCAGTCCCCTGACGGATTAGGGCGCGACCTGGCCTCGCGCGGCGTCGAGTACAACGTCGTGCCCGGGCTCGACCACACCGGAATGCTCGACCGGCTCGACCTGATCCTGCCGACCATCGCCTCTTGGCTCGCCGATCAGTCCAGTCGGGAGCACCGCTCCACCGACCAATGACCACCGCGCCCGCCAGTCAACGCCATTCGTCTCTCGGCCACGGCCGGACGCGTCACTTCGCCGCAGGCCTGAGAACTCGACCAGGATCGGGAGCTGCACATCGCCAACGCCGCCGGGTCCTCGGGTACTTTCTTGTACCGTCACCAAACCGACAGCGAGTTCAGCGTGGGGTTCGACAAGACCGGCACAGTTGGTACACCAGTGGGACGTTCACACTGTCGGAGAGCTTCGGCTCGAGCGGTGACTTCACCCACGGCCGGGCGGACGGGACTACGCCATAGACCATATGTACTACGGCAAGTTCGTCAACAACGGCGCTGCTACCTGCCCGGGCGCGCAGTACAAGACCCAAGTGATTCACTCCGTCGGCGACGCGTACCGGGGAACAAGCACTCCCGGGTCGTTTCCATGGTCCAGCTGTCACGCGGACCCCAACGGGTGTGCTGTGGTGCCCGGTAAATGGTCACTTCTCCAGTGATCGTGCCAAGGCATCAGTTATGGAGGAGTTGCCTCAGCGTTCGGCTACACCTTCGGCGGCCATACCGGCTACACCGACGGGATACACGTCACGCTTACCAATACTGGGAACTCAGCCACCTACGCCTGCGGCGGCTCGTCGATGCCGAACGTGAGGATCCTGTTCAACCAGGGCTGGTGAACGTTATGCCCGCATCGCTGGCATCCCGCTGGCTGCGGCTTTGCGCAACATTCAGTGTGGCGCTCTTGGCGGGCTGCGGGCCTACCGGCAACGGTCTGGGTCCGGTCCACCCGTGGACGGTGAACGGGACTCCGTATGCGGGCGTCGGCACCCTCGGGGTCGAGCCGGGACAAAGCACTGACTTCGCGGTCTACGTGATAAACGACGCGCACGCCCCGGTCACCGTCACCGCGGCCAGGCTCATCAAGTTCCCCCCGGACATCCTTCGGGACATCTAGTGCACGTGGCCCTGGTGACCGGTAAGAACCGTGTCGCCATCGACCGCAATTGGCCGCCCCAAGGGGTTACGGTGCGCCCCCTGATCGGAGCCACGATCCCGCACGGGCACGTAAACGTCGCTGTCGGCTTCACCAGTTCGAATCCCGGCACCTACGTCGTCGCTGGGCTACGGCTCACCTACCGGACCGGTGGGCATACGTACCAGACCAACGCATGGGGTGGCGCCGCCGGTTGCATCCACCGCACCAGGCACGGCTTTCCGCCGCCCTGCCGACATGATGGCCCCCTGATGAACTCGATCGTCAAGTACATCCACCAGCAATAACCGCCGCCGTGCGGCGGGCTCCTTGCGGTGGCACCCACCGTGTTGGCAGTGCGCACCGGGAGAGTGCACAAACGCAGCCCTCGTCGCCAACAACTTGACGACGACGAAGTGGGCAACCGTGCAGTACGGACCGCCGACCAGACACAAGGGGCTCGCGTTCAGCACATCGGTGAAGGGTAAGCGAGCAAGAAGGCTGCCTCCATACCGAGGGCGGCGCACTGATACGCACGGGAGAGTCTTCGGTCATCGGATTGGTTCTCCGATGGCCCTTGGAAGGTGTGGGTACCGCCTGGCGGGAACGGCGGCTAGGACTCGGCGTCGTACTGGCGGTCGCGCGTCTGTTGTGTCAAGCATTGAATCGTCTCCAAGCAGCTTCTGCGAGCCGGGTGGCTTGTGCGAAGGTCGGCGACGCACCCCAGCCGCCCGACCCCCCGGAAACATTGGTCCTGCTGCCGTGCTGCGATATCGGAACCCAAAGTTTTGACGACGCTTACCCACCGGCTACCCGGTAACTTCAGCCGACATACAAGACCCCAGCGAAAGGAGCAGCCGGCGTATGGCACAGAAGGTCATCACTCAGCTGATTGACGATCTCGATGGCACCGAGTTGTCGGCGGTGAAGGGGAGACTGTGCGGTTCGCCGTGGATGGTACGTCGTACGACATCGATCTCACCCGCGACAAGGCCGCCGATTTGTGGAGGGCGTTAACCCCTTACATCGCCAAGGCACGCAAGGCCAGCGATGGTCGTAGATCTGGCCGCCGAGCGGCTAGCGACCCCCGGCGGGATCCAGCACAGACCAAACACATTCGCCAGTGGGCTCAAGCCCAAGGACACCAGGTTAGTGATCGAGGGAGAATTCCTGACGTGGTCGTCGCCGCCTACGAAGCAGGGCGCTGACGCGTGTACCGGTTGTAGAAGCCGGTGTCCGTGCGGGCTTCGGTGGTCAACCCCGGTGGTGTGTGCCGGGAGCGGGGTCGCCGAGGCGTCCGACGACCTGCCGCTTTTCGCTACCGGTTCCCGGCCAGGCGTCGATGGCGGTCAGCGGTGCTGACGAGGACGAACCCGGGTTTGAAGGCGGTGAACTGCTCAGCGATGGCACGCAGCCCGTCGCGGTCGCTGGCTGTCAATGGGCGGTCGCTGGCGGATACACCGACGAACGGCAAGTCGGGGTCTCGGCCGAGGTAGCGCGGGCCAGCCAGAACGTGCCCACCAACGTGCGGTAAAGGGAGCCACCGGTCCAGGTATGCCTCGGGCGGTTGCCTGCTTCGAGGGGCGGCGTTGGCAATGTGGATGGCGTAATCAAGGTCTTGTGCGGCGGTATCCAGCCAGAACCGAAGTTCCTCTTCGAGCGCGGTGCGCCGTACCGGTTCGGGGACGCGGTCATGGACCCACCGGTGCAACCCGGCGTCGGCTGCGTCAACCAGAACGCGGGCAGGTAGCGGCCGCGGTGTCGCCTCGACGGTCACTGGAGTTGACGGTGGGTTGCCGGTCACCACCCGGTCAACCCGTTATTCGGCGTGGTCAGCCCTTATAGGTAGGCAGGTGTTTGCCAGGCATCGGCGAGCGCGCCGATGCGGTTCACATGCGCCGGATTTCGGCGCGGTAGTGGTGTACTGGAGGGACGAGAAATCCGGCCACCGGCCCCAAGTGGGCGGCGTGAGCGAGAGGAAGCGGCATGAGCATCGCCTATCAAATCCAGCAGGCCGGCATCGGAGGCATCGGCTGGGTCGGGATCATCATCATCATCCTGATCGTCCTCGCGGTCCTCTACTTCGTCCGCCGCTGACCTAAGGCGCCCGGCGAGGGCGGAGGCTGCTTAGGTCCCCCGGGACCTCTGGACTGCTGGCGAGGTAAGCCTTGAACGCCTCGGCGGACACTGCTCGGTATACGCCCAATCTCCCCCCGCGTGTTTTTTCCGAGCGGGGGTGGGCGCGGGGAGCGGTACCCCTTCGGGGGTGGCTTTCCGAATACCGCTCCGTATAGAGCCATTTCACTCACATGGCCGTATCCACATGACCTTCCTCAGCCGTGTAGATGCGGAGGTGTGCTGGGTGAGCACGTCAAGCGGATATGGCGAACCCGTCTGGGCAGGGGTCCGACGAACCGTTCGCCTCATCCACACCGCATCTGGACGAGTTCCGCTGAAGGCCGGAAGAGAAAGATCACGCAAACCGGTCGCTACCCGGGGCCTCGTCGCAAAGACGGTCGTCAACGGACGGGTCAGGCGCCTTCGGTGTGGGTGAGCAGCAGTTCGTCTACGACCGTTGGGCGTCATTGATGTCGTACCGGCGGCTGTTGGCGGACCGTACATCGACGTCAGCACCGATCCGAGTCGGCATCGTCGTCGGCGACGCCGAGGTCGTCGAGGACTACCCATCCGTCTCCGGCAGGTCGAGCCTGACACTCGAGGCCGCCAAGCTGCACGTCGCGCTGTTAGACGCGCCGGGCATCAACAGCTCGCTGCGGGTGATCGGTGCCGGGCACACATGGGACTTCTGGATCCCGGCGATCTCGCTTGCGCTCGAGCTCGTCGGCAAGTAACCGGCTGCGGGCGCCGACTGACAGCATCGGCGCGCACTGTTTCACAGGTTCACTGTCTTTGAGTTGTTCGCCGCAGGGCCGACACACCACCCATCTCCGGTGTGGCGCGGCAGCTATACCTGGTCACTGGTCACGCTTCACCGTGTCAACTTTGCCGTTCAAGGTTGTGCCAGCGACGTTCGGCGCGTCGGCGCGATGGGTGGCCGAGGAGTGATAGCGACCAGTTGTCACTTACGAGAGCCACCCAAGCCTCGATCCCAGCCCGCTGCCCGGTGACTTGCTGGGGTCCTATCGAATGGGTGGTCCGTGACGAACCGCTGTTCAGTCCAGCGCAGGGGAGAGCGATGGATCGGCTCCATTTCAATGGCGGATCACACATTGGCCACCCTGCGCTAACTGGGCCCGTATGTGAACTTATTGTCCCATTGGGTTCTCGGTGGGAGGTGGCCATGTTGCACTATCTCCTCCAGGTCCGCTACGAGACGGTGTGTTACGCGGCAGGCGGGAGAACCAGCGGAGGAACCGACTACGGGGCCTTGGCCGGTAGGTTGTTTGGCCGGTAGGCAGCCGCGGATCGAAAGCGGGAAAGTACCCAGTCTTGCCGGAGCGTCGAAACGCAGCGTGCCGAACTTCGCAGCGTATGAGGCTCACCAGTCCCGAACCCAGCACAGAGGTCAGCATATTCACCCACCACGGCTGCTGGCAGAATCGGCCGCATGAGACGCGGAGGCTTCGAGCGGCAATGCGACGAGGCGGTCGGGCCGGTCCTACGCTCACATGGCTTCTTGCTGACACCGCAGCCACCACCTGACACCGAGGTCGGTGCGACCGCCCTGGCGGTCTTCGAGGCGAGGCCAGCTGAGTTCGCGGCTCGGTTCCCTTCGCTCGTAGTGGGCGCGGACAGCGACGCGCCGTGTGTCGATCTGTGGATCGGGCGCGACGAAGCGACGGGGAAGGTCCGCATCGAGCTCGAGGGCTCGTCGATGCCGCAGCTGCAGGAGGTCGCTGGACTACCGAAGGGCCTGAGGCTGCCGATAGTCTGGCTCACGCGACGGTCGTCCTAAGCGAGATCCTTGGCGTCCTAGGACAGCCAACAGTGTGACAACCAATCCTGTCAGCCCAAGCGAAAGCTCTTCTCGGTCGTTTCGTTGCATCTCAGCGGCCGAAAGTCGATTCAACGGCACGCTCCGGAAGCCTGATAAGGCGCTGGGTCAGCCGCCGCCACAGCACATCCGCTTGGTCCGGTGGTGCGTTGGTTGTCTTGCACATCGAGCGAGTCGGCGTAGCGGATCGCTCGACGACCGGGCCTGTCGACCAAAGCTACCTGTCGATCCTGAAGGTACGACGGGGGTCTGCCCCGGGTTGAGTTGACTCCTTGGCTGTGAGGATTCGTCCTCGCTGGAAGGATCAGCACCATGCCCAGGCGTTTCCACCCGAGTTCCGACAAGATGTGATCGCGGTCGCCCGCAAGGGGGAGTCGTCGATGGCCCAGATCGGGCGCGACTTCGGGATCTCCGAGTCGTGCCTGGCCCGCTGGGTCAAGATCGCCGACCGCCAGGAGGGGCTGGCAGCAGCCCGCGGGTCCAGCCCGGACACGGCCGAGGTTCGTGAGTTGCGTCGCCGTAACAAGCTGCTGGAGCAGGAGAACGAGATCCTGCGCCGGGCGACGGCCTACTTCGCCCGCGACGTGCTGCCAAAATGATGTACCCGCTGGTCCTCGACCTTGCCGCCGACAAGATCCCTGTCGCGGTGACCTGCTGGGTGCTCGGCTTCTCCACCCAAGCGTTCTATGCGTGGCGTGCGTTAGGACCGACAGCACCGCCGCCGTTCCGAGTCGGTGGACGGGTTCTCGGGCTCCACCTACGGTCTGACGGGTGACCGTCGAACTCAGGCCCCTTACATCGGCGGATGCAGAGGCACACTGCGCCGGGGAGGACGAACTCACCGTCCGCTGGCTGACCGGCGGCTACGGGGACGCTGAAGGCACCATCGAGTACTTCGAGTGGCTTGCCAGCAACGCCGACGCCGACGCCGGAGTTGGAAGCGGGGTTTCGGGGTGTGGATGCCAGGGCGCCTGTGCGGCTACATCGACTACGACCCAGACCTCGATGACGGGTTCGAGCCCAACGACGTGAGCCTGTCTTATGCGGTGCATCCATCGGCTCGTGGCCAAGGTGTCGGCGTCGAGGCGATACGCCTCCTTTGCGACGCCATCCGAACCGACCGGATCGGGACGCGTGCGGCCATCCGAGTAGAGCCTGAGAACTCCGCGTCTGTCCGCGTGGCGCAGAAGTCAGGATTCAGATCTGTAGCAGACTTCCCATCCACCATTGATACGCACGCTGACGGACTGCGAGGACACTGAGCCTCTACCTGCTTGACCTGTGAACGGACCAATTACGACGATTCGGTTCGCCGGGCGGCCTTCCGGGCAAGCATGGCGAGCCAGCGCGGGCACGAGCACAGGCCGTGCTCGGTGGGCGCGTAGCGAGCCGGGCTGCTGCCATGACATTGGACATGTACGCCGGGCTGTTTGAGGACGACCTGGACGCCGTAGCCGTGCAGCTCGACGCGGCCTCCTGCGGACTTTCTGCGGACTTTCTGCGGACCAAATCGACCGTCGTAGACATGACCGCAGAGCATACCGGTCGTTGATCTTGCCTTTAATCTGTGCGCCAGGCAGGATTCGAACCTGCGACCCGCGGATTAGAAGTCCGCCGCTCTATCCAACTGAGCTACGAGCGCCCGGCAACCGGCGTGTGTCGCCGCCTGAGTCTACGACCGGTCAGGCAACGGCGTTTCTTGCGACGAGTTACGTGAGAGTGCTGTTCGGAGGCCGCGACAAGAGCATCTCGCGCAACTGGCGGCGATACACCTGCCGGAGCCGGCGCCACCGTGGTAAGTGCGGGAGGCGTTAGCCCGCCGCGACTGCCCCGGTAGCCGGTCGGAGCGGGCGCTCCCGGCGGACTGCAGCACCCGACCGTCGCAGCGAGCGGCAGCTCACCAGTAACCTGACTCGGTGACGGCCACGACGCTTGCGGCCGACTGGCGGGACCAGAACCCAAGTCGTACGCGTCGTCTGGCAGCGCTGATCGCCGTCCTGCTCGGCACCGTCCTTGCCGGACTGGCCGCCTGGTCCATCTACCGGGACCTCGATGCGGTGCTCGACAGCCGAGCCTTTCTGTGGGGCCTCCTCTTCGCGTTCGCGCCGGTGCTGCCCCTGACCGCCGCCTTTCTCGCACTCGACCGCGCCCGACCAGAGCCGACGCTGCTGCTGGCCGCCGCGATGCTCTGGGGAGCGCTCGGGGCGACGTACGTGGCGCTGAAGCTCAACGCCTGGCTGGCCGTGCAGGTGGGAGATATCCAGGGCGTCACCGCCCGCAGTGCGGTGTTCGTCGCGCCATGGGTTGAGGAGACGGCGAAAGGTGCCGTCATCTTCGCGATCGTGCTGTGGCGCAGGCATCGATTCAACGCAGTGATCGCCGGAGTCGTCTACGGCGGGCTCGTGGGCATCGGCTTCGCCTTCACCGAAAACATCGTCTACTACGGGCAGGTGTTCCAGCAGGTGTACCAATCGGCCGACACCGCCGCGGCGCTCGATGCGGTCAAGCATCTGTTCTTCTGGCGTGGCCTGGCGGCGCCGTTCGTGCACCCCATGTTCACGATGATGACCGGCGCCGGTATCGGCTACGCAGTCCGACAGCGCCATCTCGGTGCTCGCGTCGTTGCACCGGTGGCAGGTTTCTGCACAGCGGTGCTGCTGCACATGAGCTACAACACGATCGCGTCCTTCTCAACAGGTGCCGGTTTGACAGCCGTGTACGTCGCCCTGCTCCTGCCGACCCTGCTCGGGCTGGCGTTCGCGGTGCTGCTCGTACGCCGCCATGAGCAATCGGTCATCGCTGCTCGCCTCGGCGACTACACGGTCTTCGGCTGGCTCAAGCCGGGGGTGATCCGGTACGTCGCGACCGGTGCCGGCCGCCGGGCAGCCCGGCGATACGCCAAGTCGCACGGACGCCCACAGCGCGACCTCGTGCGCCAGTTCCAGCGGTCTGGCGTGGAGCTGGGGTTGTTGCGTGACCGCATGGTGCGCGGCGTCGCCGGCTTGAGCGAGCAGCGGTCCGAGGCGGAGCTCGTCGCTGATCTCCGCAGCGCCCAGCGCTGCGTCCTGCTCCCGCCAGACGCCGGCGCAGGTGCTGACGCCGTGCCGCTGACCGGCACCTCGAGCTGGTGACGCCCTAAACTGCACAGCACCGTCGCACCCGCTACCTCGCGACTCCCGCGACGACGCACCCTCGCGACGACGCGACCTCGACCGGAGAGGCATTGCACGTTGAGCACTGCCGCCGTAGCTCCTGACCTGGTCAGTGCACTGGTGCGGCTGCGCGCAACGCTTGCCGACTGCGACTTGCCGTTCGAGGCCGCTGACGCTCCAGCGGCGCGAATTGAGCGCGGAAACCTGGTCAAGCAGCTCGACGACTACATCATCCCCCGACTGCAGCAGATCGACGCACCGCTGCTGGCCGTCGTCGGAGGGTCGACGGGCGCCGGCAAGTCAACGCTGGTCAACTCGATCGTCGGCGCACCAGTCAGCGCGACCGGCGTGCTGCGTCCAACCACCCGCTCACCGGTGCTGGTGCACAACCCGGCCGACGCCCACTGGTTCGGCTCAGACCGGTTGTTGCCTGACCTCGAGCGCACCGACCGCGCGACCGGCGACCAAGGAGCCCTCCAGCTCGTCGGAACCGACCAGCTCCCGCCAGGCCTGGCCGTACTCGACGCGCCAGACATCGACTCGGTCGAGCAGCGCAACCGCCGGTTGGCGACTCAGCTGCTCGCCGCCGCCGACCTCTGGCTGTTTGTGACGTCGGCCGCCCGCTATGCCGACCAAGTCCCCTGGGGATTCCTGCGAGCAGCGGCCGAGCGCAGCACCCAGGTGGCCGTCGTGCTGGACCGTACGGCGCCAGGGTCGGTGCGCGAGGTCGGCAGCGACCTGGCGCGGATGATGACCGAGCGCGGGCTCGGCGACTCCCCGCTCTTCACCGTCTTGGAGTCCCCGGTCGATGAAGCCGGCCTGCTCCCGGCGCCGGCCGTCGCGCCGATCCGCCGCTGGCTCGACTCACTCGCCGCCGACGAGTCAGCCCGCGGCGAGGTGGTGCGCAAGACCCTGAGCGGGGCGGTCGCGTCCCTCGGCGCGCGCACGCGGCTCGTTGCGACGGCACTGGCCAGCCAGGAGCAGATCGCCGCGCGTCTGCGGGCCGATGCGCTCCGCGCGTACGCCGACGGCCTAGCCGGCGTCGACGAGGCCACTCAAGACGGCAGCCTGTTGCGGGGAGAGGTGCTGGCCCGATGGCAAGAGTTCGTCGGAACCGGCGAGCTGCTGCGCACGCTCGAAGACCGCGTGGGCCGACTGCGTGACCGCCTCTTCAACGCTGCCCGGGGCCGACCGCAGCCGGCACAAGAAGTTACGGTCGCCGTCGAGACCGGCCTGGAGACGCTCATCGTCGAGCACGCCGAGTCGGCTGCCGAACGCGCCGCTCTCGCGTGGCGCACGCTGCCGGCCGGCGCTGCGCTGCTGAATGCGGCGCCAGGCGACATCGGACGAGCTTCTCGGGATCTTCGCGCGGTCGCGGAACGCAGCGTGCGCGACTGGCAGGGCGCCGTACTTGACCTGGTCCGCACCGAAGGCAGCGATCGGCGTACCACCGCGCGGGTGCTCGCCTACGGCGTCAACGGCCTCGGCGTGGCGCTGATGGTCGTCATCTTCGCGCAGACAGCGGGCGTCACCGGGGCAGAGGTGGGTGTCGCGGGAGGCACGGCGGTGGTAGGCCAGAAGGTCCTCGAGGCGGTGTTTGGCGACCAAGCCGTACGCGAGCTCGCCGAGCAGTCGCAGCGCGACCTGCACCTGCGCGTCGAGCAGCTGTTCCAGCAGGAATGCCAGCGCTTCCAAGACGTACTCGACCAGCACACCGTTTCGGCTGGCGCCGCGGAGCAGCTGCTCGAAGCAGTGCGGAACGTCGAGACGGCGCGCTGGACGAGCGAGCCGTCACCATGAGCGCGATGATCGAGAACCTTCGCCGGATGAGCGGCCGGTCATCCGATCTCGTCGAACGGCTCGCCGGTCTCGACTCGGCCGTGCAGGCAGCCGACGGTCGACTCGATCCCGAGCTCGTCGCGCAGGGGAAGGCACTTGTCGCGCGAGCAGGGTCCCGCCTGAAGCTGTCCGGTGACCACACGGTGGTAGCGCTGGCCGGTGCGACCGGCTCGGGGAAGTCGTCGCTGTTCAACGCACTGACCGGTGTCGACGTCGCTTCGGTGGGGGTACGCCGCCCGACGACCGCTGAGGCGCTGGCCTGCTCGTGGGGACCAGACGAGGCAGGCGAGCTGCTCGATTGGTTAGGCATACCGCAGCGAAATCAGATCGACCGGACGAAGTTGGCCGGCTCGTCGCCAGCGGACCAAGGGCTTTCGGGACTCGTGCTGCTCGATCTGCCCGATCACGACTCCGTCGAGGTGTCGCATCACATCGAGGTCGAGCGACTCGTGCAGCTCGCCGACGTACTGGTGTGGGTGCTAGATCCACAAAAGTACGCCGACGCGGCCATCCACGATCGCTTCCTGCGGCCGCTGAGCACGCATGCTGACATCATGCTGGTCGTCCTCAACCACGTCGACGAGCTCGCGGCCGACCGCGTGGACGCCTGCCTCAGCGACCTCCGCCGTTTGCTGACGCTGGACGGCCTTGACGACGTACCGATTCTCGCGACGTCCGCTGCCCGTGGAGACGGGCTGGCCCAGCTGCGCGCCGCGATTGCCGACCGAGTGGCCCAGAAGCGTTACGCCCGGGAGCGGCTGGCTGCCGATGTGCGGGTCACGGCTGGGCGACTGGCGGAGCAGACCGGTGACGCGGCGCCAAGGGACATCGGCGCGGCCGCCGGCGGCGAGCTCCTCGACGCTTGTGCCGACGCCGCCGGCGTGCCGGTCGTCGTACGGGCGATCGAGTCTGCGACGACCCAGCGTGCGCAGCAGGCGACCGGCTGGCCGGTGACGAAGTGGCTGTCGAGGTTCCGGTCGGACCCCCTGCGACGGTTGCATCTCGACACGGTCACCCGTCGGTCACTGACCGGCTCGAGTGACTCGGCAGTCGACTCCGCCTCGCGCATCTCGCGTACGTCGATCCCGCAGCCGACGTCAGTGCAGCGGGCCCGGGTGGAAAGTGCGGTACGAGCGGTCGCCGACAACGCGACGGTGGGGATGACGCGCCCGTGGGCGACAGCGGTCCGCACCGCGTCGACGTCGCGGTTGGGCGACTTCTCCGACGCACTCGACTCGGCCGTCGCGGGCACCGATCTCGGCGTCGCCAAGGATCCGGCGTGGTGGCGTGCCGTCAGGGGAGTGCAGTGGGCACTGTTTGTCGTTGCCCTGGTCGGAGTTCTCTGGCTCGCCGCGTTGGCCTTCTTTGCCTACCTCCGGCTCCCCGATCCGCGCAGCCTTGACTGGCACGGGCTTCCGGTGCCCACGTTGCTGCTGATCGCGGGTGTGATCGGCGGTCTGCTCGTTGCGGCGGTCAGCCGGGTTGCAGCGGGGGCGTCTGCGCGACGGCGGGCACAGCGAGCCGGTCAGCGACTGCGCGCCGCGATTCAGCGGGTCTGTGCCGACTTCGTCGTCGCGCCCATGCAGCGCGAGATGGATGCCTACGCGCGATGCCGCGGCGGGCTGACTGCGGCCCTGCGCCGCTGATCTTCGGCGCGGGGCGACCACCGGGCGCTCCCGTACGCTGGTGCGCATCATGGCTGACTACGTTTTTACGCTCCGCAACGTGCGCAAGTCGCTCGGCGACAGGGTTGTGCTCGAGAACGTGACGCTGTCGTTCCTGCATGGCGCCAAGATCGGTGTGGTCGGCCCCAACGGCACGGGCAAGTCGACGCTCCTGAAGATCATGGCTGGGCTCGAACAGCCCTCCAACGGTGACGCGATTCGCGACCCCGATGCCACCGTTGGCATCTTGCTGCAGGAGCCGCCGCTTACCGAGGACAAGACGGTGCTCGAAAACGTCGAGGAAGCGGTCGCCGGCGTCAAGGACAAGCTCGACCGCTTCAACGTCATCTCCGAGGAGCTCGCGGACCCCGACGCCGACTACGACAAGTTGCTGGGCGAGATGGGCGACCTGCAGACCGACCTCGACCATGCCAGCGCCTGGGATCTGGACTCTCGGCTCGAGCAGGCCATGGACGCGCTCCGGTGTCCACCGCCTGACTCCCCGGTCGACAAGCTGAGCGGCGGCGAGCGCCGACGCGTCGCGCTGTGCAAGTTGTTGCTGCAGCAGCCCGATCTGCTGCTGCTCGACGAGCCGACCAACCACCTGGACGCCGAGAGCGTGCAGTGGCTCGAGCAACACCTGGCGTCGTACGCCGGCTGTGTGCTCGCGGTGACCCACGACCGGTACTTCCTGGACAACGTCGCGCAGTGGATTCTCGAGCTGGACCGCGGCAAGGCCCACCCCTACGAGGGCAACTACTCCACCTATCTGGAGACGAAACAGGCACGGCTGGTGATCGAGGGACGCAAGGACGCCCGCCGCCAGAAGATTTTGGAGCGCGAGCTCGAGTGGGTGCGGTCCAACCCCAGGGCGCGGCAAGCCAAGAGCAAGTCCCGGCTCGCCAGATACGAGGAACTGGCCACGGAAGCCGAGCGGTCCCGCCGGCTAGACCTTCAGGAGATCAACATCCCGGCCGGTCCGCGGCTGGGCGACGTGGTGCTCGAAGCGGCCGGTCTCGGCAAGGGCTTCGGCAATCGGCTGCTGTTGCACGACCTGACGTTCACGTTGCCGCGAGCCGGCATCGTCGGTGTCGTCGGTCCCAACGGCGTGGGCAAGACAACGCTGTTCCGCATGATCACCGGTGAGGAGACTCCTGACACCGGCGATGCGCGCGTCGGCAACACGGTCAAGATCTCGTACGTCGACCAGTCCCGGGCCGGTCTGGACCCAAAGCAAAATGTCTGGCAGGTCGTCTCCGACGGGCTCGACCACATCAAGGTTGCGAACTTCGAGATGCCCAGCCGGGCCTACCTGGCATCCTTCGGCTTCAAGGGCCCTGCCCAGCAGAAGCTTGCCGGTGTGCTTTCCGGCGGCGAGCGCAACCGGCTCAATCTCGCACTGACATTGAAGATGGGCGGCAACCTGCTGTTGCTCGACGAACCAACCAACGACCTCGACGTTGAAACGCTGCAGTCACTCGAGGATGCTCTCCTGGACTTCCCCGGCTGCGCGGTTTTGATCTCGCACGACAGGTGGTTCCTCGACCGGGTGGCCACCCACATCCTGGCGTGGGAGGGCGACGTCGACGACCCCGCCAAGTGGTTCTGGTTCGAGGGCAACTTCGCCGACTACGAGGCCAACAAGGTCGACCGCCTCGGTGCCGAGGCGGCACGTCCGCACCGCGTGACCTACCGCCGTCTCACCCGCGACTAGCCACGGGTCTTCGGACTACACCGGCACCGCTGAGGCGGCGTCATCGGCGAGCGCACTAAGGCCTTCAGTCTCGTCCCGGGCGTTGAGTTCAGCCGTGCTCTTGGGGTCGAGGTAGGCGAGGACGTCGCCCAGCGCCCGGCCGATGACCGCCAAGTCGTCGGCGTCGACGACGTCGATCAGCGCGGCACGCACCGACGCGACATGGTCTGGGGCCGCGGCAACCAACTTCCCGTGTCCGGAGTCGGTCAGTACGGCGAGCACCCCCCGCCGGTCGGAGGGGCAGGACCGGCGTACGACGAGCCCTTCCCGCTCCATGCGGGCGATGGTGTGGGTCATGCGGCTCCGCGAATTCTGTACAGAGTCGGCCAGATCGGCCATCCGCAGCGACCGCAGCGGTGACTCCGAGAGCCGCACCATGATTTCGTACTCGACAAGGGTCAAGTCATGGCGCTCGCGGAGGTCGCGGTCGAGCGTCTCCATCAGCGCGGTAGCCCCCATGACGAACGAGCGCCACGCGCGTTGCTGGGCAGTGTCGAGCCAGCGAGTCGCCATCGCCCCAGTTTACTGAGCGGTACCCAGACGTTCGACGATCATCGCCATGCCCTGACCGCCGCCGACGCACATGGTGATCAGGCCGGTGGTCTTGTCGTGGAAGTCCAGCGAGTTGAGCATGGTCGCCTGCAGCCGGGCACCGGTCATCCCAAAAGGGTGGCCGACCGCGATCGATCCACCGTTGACGTTGAGCTTGTCCAGGTCGACGCCAAGGTCCTGGTACGACGGCACCACCTGGGCCGCAAAGGCCTCGTTGATCTCGACCAGGTCGATATCGTCGATCGTCATGCCGGCCCGCGTCAGCGCCTGCCGCGACGCCTCCACCGGCCCGAGCCCCATGATCTCCGGCGACAGCGCACTCACGCCGGTGGAGACGATCCGAGCCAACGGTGCCACGCCGATCTCGTCTGCCTTCGTGTCGCTCATGATGACGACGGCTGCGGCGCCGTCGTTGAGCGGGCAACAGTTGCCGGCGGTGACCACCCCGTCCGGCCTAAACACCGGCTTGAGCTGGGAGACGGCTTCATAGGTGACGCCCGGCCGAGGCCCGTCGTCGGTCGCCACGATCGTGCCGTCAGGCAGCGTCACCGGCTCGATCTCCCGCTGCCAGAAACCCGAGGCGATCGCCTGCTCTGCCAAGTTCTGGCTCCGGACACCGAACTCGTCGAGCTCCTGGCGGCTCAGACCCCGCATGGCGGCAACGTTCTCTGCCGTCTGCCCCATGGGGATGTAGACGTCGGGCAGGAGATCGTCGTCCCGCGGGTTATGCCAGGTCTCGATGCCACCGAGAGCCGAGTCCTGGGTGCGCTCACGGGCCGCACCGAAGCGGGGGTTGCGGGTGCCCGGGTGGCTGTCGGAATTGCCGTTGACGTAGCGGGAAACCATCTCAACCCCTGCCGAGATAAAAACGTCACCCTCGCCGGCCTTGATCGCGTGGAACGCCATCCGGGAGGTCTGCACGCTGGAAGCGCAATAGCGGGCGACCGTCGTACCGGGCAGGGAGTCATAGCCCAGCAGTACGGCGACGACCCGGGCGAGGTTGAACCCCTGCTCGCCTCCCGGCAGTCCACATCCGACCATCAGGTCGTCGATGTCTGCCGGGTCGAGTGCCGGCACTTTGGCCAAGGCAGCGGCGATGATCGTGGCTGCGAGATCGTCCGGCCGCAAGTCCTTCAGCGATCCCTTGCCGGCTCTGCCGATGGGGGAGCGGGCGGTGGCGACGATCACGGCTTCGGGCACGGGAACCTCCAGTGAGCGGGTGGTCTGTGGTCGCTAGCGCACGTCGAACGAGGGCCGGACAGGCTCTTCGTCGAGGGTGTTGACAAGGAAGTGGGCGGCCCGGACGACGTACTCCCAGAACGTCTCGATGTGCTCCGGTGACATCCCGGACTCCTTGACCGCGACCCGCATATGGCTGAGCCAGTGGTCGCGAGCTGTCGGTGTCACCGCGAACGGCGCGTGCCGCATGCCGAGCCGGGGATGTCCGCGCAGGTCGGAGTAGGTCGTCGGTCCGCCCCAGTACTGCTCGAGGAACATCGTGAGCCGAGTCGCTGCGTCGCTCAGGTCGGCCTCGGGATACATCGGCCGCAGAAGTTCGTCGCCGGCGACACCGGCATAAAACCGCGCCACGATCTGTACGAACGTCTCGTGTCCACCGACTGCCTCGTAGAAGCTCTCCTCGTCAGGCTTGCGCACCTGGCCATTGTTCCAGGCTGCGGCAACCATCAGCTGCGGCCGCTCGACGAGGCCGGGAGCGTCAGGGTGCCACGCCACGCGCTGGGCAACAGAATCTCGACACGTTTGGCGTCAGAGCGGGCCTTGGTGCTGGCTCATGTTGCCAACGGCGAGGATCTCCCCGTTCCGGACGTACCACACGGTGCCGTTGACGTCCCGCAGCCGCGTCACCCGCAGGCCGACCGCCTCGACGGTGCCCGACGTGGTGCCCAGCTCCACCGCGTCGCCCACGCCGTACTGGTCCTCCATGATGAGGAAGATGCCGCTCAGGAAGTCCTTGACGAGACTCTGCGCGCCGAAACCCAGGGCGACTCCGACGACGCCGGCGCTCGCGATCAACGGGGCAATGTTGTAGCCGAGCTGTGCGATCGCCATGAAGAGCACCACGGCCACGACGACACCGGTGACGATGCTCTTGAGCAGACCGGCCATCGTCGCCGCGCGTTGCTCTCGGCGCTCGGTCGCCGCCGGGCTCTGCTCCGGGATCAGCAGGGATATGGGTCCTTGCGTGAGCACCGACGGTACGGCGCCCTCGGCCGCCTGGTTGGCCACCTTGTCGATCGCCCGGTGCAGCAGCCAACGCACCACGAGCGCGAGCAGCACCAACGCGGCAATGGCAAGCGGCTTGGCGATGAGCCAGTTCGAGGCTCTGGCCAGCCAGTCGTTGGAGGTGATATCCCTGACCAACCGGCACAGGTCGCCGCCGCTTCGGGGACAGACCGGTTCAGCCATGACGATCCTTTGCGGTCGACACCTGACGCGAGACGCCGCAAGGACGGCGGCGCTGCCCCGAAACGGTACACAAGAGCACCTGGCTTATCGTTGGCTCGTGCTCTTGACCGACGAACCCACGACCTGGCCTAGTGGGCCGCAGCCGTCGCTGTTGCACGTGCTGTTGCTGTTCGGCGGGGTCCCGTTGTTGATCACCGCCGCGATCGTGCTCATGGTGATGGCGCCGTCGTTGACCAAAAGCACCCGTTCCGCGCCGGGACCCCGCTCAGACACCGGGTCGGAGTGGTTCGGCGATCCCGAAGCGCGTGACCGGGTCCCGGCTGGAGGTGAGCAGTTTCGGCTGGCCGCCTCTGGGCGCCGCATCGCACTCGGCGCTCCCCTGCCCGAGCAGCCGGTCTCCGCCCGGAGCGGAGAGACGGGGGCACATGCAGCTTCGGTCCGCTCGGTCGGCGCGACCGCGAGCGGCACTGTCGGCACCGGTGCAACGGTGGCGGCGCCCGATCAAGGGGCCGATGAGACTGCAGCGTCCGGCCAGGACGCCGGCGCCACGGCCGGGGGCACCGGAGGCGCCAGTGTCCGATGGTGAGGTCTTCACCCCCTATCAGCGCGACGAGATCGGGCGGGCTGTTCGCGACGCGGAGAAACAGTCCGGCCGGCGTTTCGCCGTACACGTCGGGCCATCTGAAAGTGAACCGCGGCAGGCTGCCGAGCGGATGCACGCAAGCTTGAGCGACCCGGCCAACAGCATTTTGATCCATGTCGACCCGCAGGTGCGTGCGCTGGAGATCGTCACAGGCGCAACGGTGCGACAGCAGCTGACGAACCGGCAGGCTGCGCTGGCGGCGTTGAGCATGCAGACGGCTTTCGCGGCCGGCGACGTAACCCGCGGCGTCCTGTCTGGCATCCAACAGCTCGCTGAGCTTTCGAGGGCACCGGTGAGCCTGCACCTCGATACGCCGTAACCGGGCCTGGCTCCGCGTCGCCACGGCTCCAAAGATCTGACCTGCAGTGCCACATGTGACGCCAGAGGTCAGTCCTTGCGCGTATGGCGCCCAGGGGGGCGACGCCGTACCAGGCGAGCGCCCCCGTTCGCCGGCAGGCCGGTGGCTCAGCCCTCCGCGTCGCAGCGTTGAGCATCGACCGCACGTGCGACGTCGGCCCGGCCTTCGCAGACCAGACGGAGGGCCGCACTGTTGGCGGACGTCGACTCCGCCCACGCGTCCACGGCCCGCAACGTCTGCTCGGTGGCAAGCACGCGAGGAAACATGCCTTCCAGGATCGTTGCCGCGAAGTGCACGCCGCGGTCCTCCCAGATCGAGTCGGCCCAGGAGAGGTAGCGCGACAGATAGGGCTCGAGTACCTCTTCCTGTCGCGGCTGATTGAAGTTCAGCGCGATGCTGCGCATCGTTTCGTTGGGGATGTCGTCCCGCTCGATCTGGCTCCACGCCCACGCCTTCGCGGCAGCGGTGGGCATCGCTGCCCTGGCAGCGGCGGCTGACTCCTGCCCCGCGATGGTCTTGTCCCTGGCGAGCTCCTCATCGATCGCTGCCTGGTCAGCTCGCTCTTCGCGAGCCAACCCCAAGAGGAGCTCCCACCGAAGATCGGTGTCGACCGTAAGCCCGGCCAGACTCTGAGAACCGTCGAGCAAGCCTGCCACCAGGTCGAGGCCGTCAGCGGCCGCCGTCGTACCGGCAAGGCCGCGGACAAAGGCCAGCTGGCTGTCGCTGCCTGCCGGAGCCGACCGAACCAGCTCAAGGAGCCCGGACTCCCAGCGTCGCTGCGCTGCCACGCGGTGCTCCGGCGCTGTGTAGAGCGTCACGGCCTGTCCGGTGCGAGCGATCAGGGACCGTACAGCGGTCAGGTCTGTCTCGGTGCCGATGCCGCGCAGTACGAGCTCGACCCAGTCACTGGCGCGCATCTCGGCATCGCGGGTCATGTCCCAGGCGGCTCCCCACACCAAGGAACGCGCCAACGAGTCGCTGAACTTGTCGATGTCGGCCACGGCGGTCGCCAGGGAGCGGTCGTCGAGCCGCACCTTGGCGTACGTGAGGTCACCGTCGTTCAGCAGCACGAGGTCGGGCTGCTGCTCACCGACCAGCTCGGGCACCGTCGTCTCGTCTCCGGCGACGTCGATCTCGGTGCTCGACCGGCGTACCAGCCCGTCGGCGGTGCGGTCATAGAGGCCCACGGCGAGCCGATGCCGCCGCAGCGTCGGGAACTCCGGTGCTGCGGTCTGGTGGACGGAAAATGAGGTGAACCGACCGTCCGCGTCCACCTCGAAGAGCGGCCGCACGGTGTTCACTCCGGAGGTCTGCAGCCACTCCTTGGCCCACGACCCAAGCTCGCGTCCGGACGTCTCCTCGAGTGCCTTCAGCAGATCGATCAGCTCGGTGTTCCCGTAGGCGTGACGCTCGAAATATGCACGTAACCCGGCGAGGAACTCGTCCTCGCCGACCCAAGCCACGAGCTGTCGGAGGGCCGAGGCGCCCTTAGCGTAGGTGATCCCGTCGAAGTTCACCTCGACGGCGCGCAGGTCGTGGTTGTCGGCGGCGATGGGGTGGGTCGACGGGAGCTGGTCTTGCCGATAGGCCCAGGTCTTGCGGGCGTTGCAGAAGCTGGTCCACGCCTCGGTGTACTTCGTGGCCACGGTGGATGCGTGATGTGAGGCCCACTCGGCGAACGACTCGTTGAGCCACAGGTCGTCCCACCATCGCATCGTGACGAGGTCGCCGAACCACATGTGCGCCATCTCGTGCAGCACCGTGTTGGCACGGCCCTCGTACGCCGCCCGCGTCTGCCGGCTGCGGAAGATGTACTCGTCGCGGAACGTGACGCACCCCGCGTTCTCCATCGCGCCCATGTTGTACTCCGGCACGAAGAGCTGGTCGTACTTGCCGAACGGGTACTGCATGTCGAACGCGTTCTCGAAGAACTCGAAGCCTTGCTTGGTGACTTCGAAGATGTCGTCGGCGTCCAGGTATGCACACAGCGACTCCCGTAGGAAGATGCCGAGCGGGATCTCGCCTCGTACGCCGGCGTACACGTCGCGCACCACGGTGTACTCACCCGCCACCAACGCAGTTATGTACGTCGAGATCGGCTGCGTCGGAGCGAAGTGCCACACCGATACCCCGTCGCACACCGGTTCGGGTGAAGGCGTGGGTGAGTTGGAGACGACCTCCCAGTGCGACGGCGCGGTGACGTGGAAGGTGAACGACCCCTTGAGGTCGGGCTGCTCGAACGTCGTAAAGACCCGCCGGGCATCCGGCACCTCGAACTGCGTGTACAGGTAGACCTTGTCGTCGGCCGGGTCGACGAAGCGGTGAAGTCCCTCGCCGGTGCGGCTGTAGGCGCACTGCGCGACCACGCGCAGCTCGTTCTCGGCCTGCAGGTCCGACAGCGCGATGCGGTTGTCGGTGTATGCACCCACAACGACCTGCTGGCCGTTGAGCGTGATCTCGGCGACTGTGGCACCGACGAGATCGGCGAAGGTCGAAGCACCCGGCTCGCTGCACGCAAACCGGATCACTGTGGTGGAACCGAACGTCGTGGGCGAGCTGCTCAGGTCGAGAGCGACGTCGTACGTGGATACGTCGAGGAGTTCGGCGCGTTCGGCCGCTTCGTCACGGGTCAGATTGGTGCCAGGCATGCGCGTCATCCTCGCACGCGGCCTCGGAATGTCGCAGCCCCGATTTCGGTTGACCAGACTTGATACCGACGACATCTCGAGCAGGAGCGCTCATGGCCGACGCACGTGCAACCGCCGACTTTTGGTTTGACCCACTCTGCCCGTGGGCTTGGCTGGCGTCTCGGTGGATGAAGGAGGTGGAACGGGTTCGCCAGGTGGACACCACGTTCCATCTGATGAGCCTTGCCTACCTCAACCAGGACAAGGACCTGGCCGACGACTATCGCGAGGCGATGGATGGAGCCTGGGGTCCGGTGCGGGTGTGCGCCGCTGCTGCCGAAACGCACGGTCCTGAGGTGCTCGACCGCCTCTACACCGAGCTCGGCACGCGCTTCCATGTGCAGGGTGAGGAGCCCGACCGCGCCACCGTCGAAGCCGCGTTGCGAGCTGCCGGGCTCCCCGTCGAGCTAGCCGATGCGATGGAGTCGACGCAGTACGACGACGCCCTCAAGAAGTCCCACCACGAAGGTATGGACCAGGTCGGCATGGAGGTCGGTACGCCGGTCATCGCCGTGGAAGGTGTCGCCTTCTTCGGTCCCGTGGTCACTCCCTGCCCCAAGGGCGAAGCCGCCGGCAAGCTGTGGGACGGCGTACGACTGGTTGCAGGGACCGAAGGCTTCTATGAGCTGAAGCGCACCCGCACCGCGGAACCTTCCTTCGGCTGACGCTCCCCATTCCAGTTGTCAGGCGCCCATCGGCCCTGGGTAATCAGCGCCTGACAGGTCGGGGGAGGGCAGGTTCAGGTGCGTGCCAGGATGATCGGCATGCGCGTGCACCTGGGCTCCGACCATGCCGGACTCGAACTCAAGACACACCTCGACACCCGGTTGCGCGACCTTGGACATGAGCCGGTCGACCACGGCCCAACGACCTACGAGCCTGAGGACGACTATCCGCCGCGCTGTTTCGCGGTCGGCGAGGCGGTGGCGGCAGACCCCGGAAGCCTTGGCGTGGTGATCGGCGGTTCCGGCAACGGGGAGCAGATCGCAGCCAACAAGGTCAAGGGGGTTCGAGCCGCGCTGGCCTGGTCGGCTCAGACCGCCACGCTTGCCCGTCAGCACAACGACGCCAACGTCGTGTCGATAGGGGCCCGCATGCACTCGCTCGACGAGGCCACGGCGTTCGTCGAGCTGTTCGTCAGTACGCCGTTTAGTGGCGAGGAACGCCATCGCCGTCGCATTGAGATGCTCACCGACTACGAGGTCTGACCGCCCGCGACTCCCGGTACGCAGCGGCGGCCTGAGCCTCAACGAGCCGGCCTGATCCCCGGCCGGCTGCCCGGGTCTCTGAGTTTCGGAGGATTCATGCCTGAAGGGCACACGCTGTACCGGCTCGCGGCCACACTGCGCGAGACATTCGGCGGTGAGGTCGTGAGTGCCACGAGCCCGCAAGGCCGGTTCACCGACGGCGCCGCCGTCATCGATGGTCGGGTGCTCGAGAGTGCTGAGTCAGCCGGCAAGCACCTGTTCATGGAGTTCGACAACGATGCGATCGTGCACATCCACCTCGGCCTCTACGGCACCTGGCCGATTGCCGCGCTACCGGCTCCGCCGCCAGTGGGAGCGCTGCGGCTGCGCTTGGTCGGCACGACGTCGTACGCCGATCTGCGCGGCCCGACCAGGTGTGAGCTGCTCGACGATTCAGGTCGGCACGAAGTGCTGGCGAGACTCGGCCCGGACCCCCTGCGGGGCGACGCCGACCCGGGCGCGGCGTACGGGCGGATTCGGGCCAGCAGCCGTCCGATCGGCGCTTTGCTGATGGACCAGAGCGTGCTCGCCGGGGTTGGGAACGTCTTTCGGGCCGAGGTGCTGTACCGGGCCCGCTTGCACCCCCTCACCCCTGGCCACAAGGTGTCGCGGCGGAGGTGGCAAGCCCTATGGGGCGATCTCGTCGAGCTCATGCGGTACGGCGTCAAGGTGGGCCGGATCGACACAATCAGGCCGGAGCACGAGCCGGCCGCCATGGGGCGCCCGCCGAGGACCGACGGACGTGGCAGTGAGGTGTACGTCTACCGGCGGCACGGGCAGCCCTGCCACGTCTGCGGGTCGACGGTGCGCACCCGGGTGCT
>JBBPZH010000083.1:0-19222 GCA_038198965.1 Propionibacteriales bacterium | reverse complement strand
AGGTGGTCAGGTCATCACGTTCATCGACGAGCTGCACACGGTCGTCGGAGCCGGCGCGGGCGGTGACTCCGCCATGGACGCCGGCAACATGCTCAAGCCCATGCTGGCCCGCGGCGAGCTGCGGATGATCGGCGCCACCACCCTCGATGAGTACCGCGAGCGGATCGAGAAGGACCCCGCGCTCGAGCGACGGTTCCAGCAGGTGTTCGTGGGTGAGCCGTCCGTCGAGGACACCGTCGCGATCCTGCGAGGGCTGCAGGAGAAGTACGAAGCCCATCACGGCGTGACGATCGCCGACAGCGCGCTCGTCGCAGCGGCGATGCTCTCCGACCGCTACATCCCGGGCCGTCAGCTGCCCGACAAAGCGATCGACCTCATCGACGAGGCATCATCGCGGCTGCGCATGGAGATCGATTCGAGCCCGGTCGAGATCGACGAGCTACGCCGCGCGGTCGACCGGCTGAAGATGGAGGAGTTCCACCTCGAGTCAGAGAACGACGCTGCGAGCCAGGAGAGGCTTGGCCGGCTGCGCGCCGAGCTTGCCGACAAGGACGAGCAGCTCCGTGCTCTCGAGGCGCGCTGGGAGCACGAGAAGCAAGGCCTCAACCGGGTCGGTGAGATCAAGGAGCGCATCGACGACCTGCGCAGCCAGGCCGACCGGGCGCAACGGGACGGCGACCTCGCCACCGCCAGTGAGCTGCTCTACGGCCGGATCCCGTCGTTGGAGCAGGAGCTTGCCGAGGCTCAGGCCGCGGAAGCCGCTACCGGCGACGCACAGGATCTAATGATCCACGAGGAGGTCGGTGCCGACGACATCGCTGAGGTGGTGGCCGCCTGGACCGGCATCCCGACCGGCCGCCTGCTGGAGGGCGAGACCGGAAAGCTGCTGCGCATGGAGGACGAGCTCGGGCGACGGCTGATCGGCCAGCGCACGGCAGTCACTGCGGTGTCCGACGCCGTACGACGGGCTCGGGCCGGCATCTCAGACCCCGACCGGCCGACCGGCTCGTTTCTGTTCCTCGGGCCGACCGGAGTCGGCAAGACTGAGCTCGCCAAGGCGCTCGCTGACTTCCTCTTCGACGACGAGCGGGCGATCGTACGCATCGACATGAGCGAATACTCCGAGAAACACGCGGTGGCTCGGCTGGTCGGCGCGCCCCCTGGCTACGTTGGTTACGAAGAAGGCGGGCAGCTCACCGAGGCGGTACGTCGGCGGCCCTACTCCGTGGTGTTGTTCGACGAGGTGGAGAAGGCGCACCCCGAGGCGTTCGACATCTTGCTGCAGGTGCTCGACGACGGTCGACTGACCGATGGCCAGGGTCGCACCGTCGATTTCCGCAACACGATCCTGATCATGACCAGCAACCTCGGGTCGTCGTACCTCGTCGATGCGACGCTGAGTGAGGAACAAAAGCGCGAAGCAGTGATGGGCGCGGTCCGAGCGTCGTTCAAGCCGGAGTTCTTGAACCGCCTCGACGAGGTAGTGCTCTTCGACCCCCTCGGCATGGACGAACTCAGCGCCATCGTCGACCTGCAGGTGCAGGCATTGGCCCGGCGCCTCGGAGCGCGGCGCATCACCCTCGACGTCTCCGATGCCGCGCGGGAATGGCTGGCGCTGACGGGGTTCGAACCGGCGTACGGCGCCCGACCGCTGCGTCGGCTCATTCAAAGCGCCATCGGGGACGCCCTCGCCAAGGCCTTGCTGGCAAGTGAGGTAACGGACGGCGACAGGGTGATCGTCGACCTCGAGCCGAGTAAGGAGCGGCTGACGGTGACGCCTGCATGAGCATGCACGGCGGCCCCGTCGGCTCGCGTCCCTGGGAGGTGACCGTCGGTGCGCTGCAGGCGGTGATCGGCGGCGGCGCGATGGTGCTGGCCGCACTGACGCTTGCCGCGCAGCTCGACAGCACCGCTATGCATGACACCTTGACGCAGCTCACCGCGGACCCACGGTTTGCGTCCCTGAACCTGAGCCTGGACGGCGCTCGGTCGCTGGTGAAGTACACGCTGATGGGCGTCGGCGTGTTGAGCGTCACCTCAGTGATCCTCGGGGTCTTCGTTCTCCGCCGACACCAATCGTCGCGAGTAGCCCTGACCGTGCAGGGCGGCATTGTGGCCATCTTCTCGATGTTCGCCGGACTGCCGGGCTGGTTCGTGGCGGTCTACGTCGGCTTGTCCGTCGGCCTTTTGTGGACACGCTCCTCGCGCACCTGGTTCACCCCACCACCGACGGCGGTGATCTAGAGTCCCAGGTCGTGGCTGACCGTGACGAACTCCTGCGGCACATCAACGAGCGCGCGGTCGTGCATGACCGGGTGACACTTTCGTCGGGCCAGGAAGCCGACTATTACGTCGACCTGCGTCGCATCACGCTCGACGGCGCAGTGGCTCCCATGGTCGGAGACGTCATGCGCGCCGCCACCGCTCACCTGGAATACGAGGCCGTCGGGGGGCTGACGTTGGGCGCCGATCCCGTAGCGACCGCGATGCTGCATGCCGCGGCTCGTGCGGGTGACCGAATCGACGCGTTCGTCGTACGCAAGGAGGGCAAGGCGCACGGCCTGCAACGCCGTATCGAAGGACCCGACGTGACCGGTCGCCGCGTGTTGGCCGTCGAGGACACCTCGACGACAGGCGGGTCCGTCCTCACGGCGGTAGCGGCGTTGCGCGAAGCTGGAGCCGAGGTGGTAGCCGTCGCGGTGATCGTGGACAGAGGTGCGCGCCAGGCAGTACAGGCGACGGGGCTCGAGTACGTCGCCGCCTTCGAGGCTGGAGATCTCCAGCTGAGCTGAGCGCTGGGCGACGTTACTGGCGCGCCGTGCCCGCCGAACGCAGGTTCTCACACGCCACGACGACGCGGGCCGCCATACCTGACTCGGCTGCCTTGCCGTAGGAGCGGGGGTCGTATGTCTTCTTGTCTCCGACGTCGCCGTCGACCTTCAGCACGCCGGAGTAGTTGGTGAACATGTGGTGGGCGATCGGGCGGGTGAAGGCGTACTGCATGTCGGTGTCGACGTTCATCTTCACCACCCCATAGTCGAGCGCCTCCCGGATCTCCTCCAGCAGCGAGCCCGAACCGCCATGGAAGACCAGGTCGAACGGCTTCGCGTCGGCTTCCAGGCCGCGCTCTTTCGCTACAGCTGCCTGCGCCTCCTTGAGGACCTCCGGGCGCAGCTTCACGTTGCCGGGCTTGTAGACGCCGTGGACGTTGCCGAAGGTGAGGGCCGTGAGATAGCGGCCGTTCTCACCGAGCCCCAGTGCTTCAGCCGTGCGTACGGCGTCTCCCGGCGTGCTGTAGAGCTTCTCATCCATCGCGCCGACGACGCCGTCTTCCTCACCGCCGACCACGCCCACCTCGATCTCCAAGATCACGTGAGCGTCCGCACAAAGACCGAGCAGCTCGCGAGCGATCGACAAATTCTCCTCCAGGGGAACCGCCGAGCCGTCCCACATGTGCGACTGGAAGATCGGCAACCCGCCCTTCGTCACCCGTTCGCGGGAGGCCTCGAGCAATGGACGGACGAACCCGTCGAGCTTGTCCTGTGGGCAGTGATCGGTGTGCAACGCGATGTCGACCGGATACTTCTTGGCGGCCTCCTCGGCAAAGGCGGCGAGCGCCAGCGAGCCGGCGACCATGTCCTTCACCGTGGTGCCGGACAGGAACTCCGCGCCACCCGTCGAGACCTGCACGATGCCGTCGCTCTCGGCTTCTGCGAAGCCGCGCATGGCCGCGTGCAGCGTCTGCGAAGAGGTGACGTTGATCGACGGATAGGCGAACCGGCCAGCCTTTGCCTTGTCGAGCATGGCGGCGTAGCTGTCGGGAGTGGCAAGCGGCATGGTCGGGCTCCGTCGGGTGTGCAGGCGGGATGCGGATCGCTGCAGGTGCGATCGGATCGACAGTATCCCGACGCCGAAGCAGCGGGCTAGTCCAGCGGTACGGCGGCAGTGTGCGCCGCATGCGCACGGACCCAGGCGTGCATGGCGATCGCCGCCGCGGCCCCGGCGTTGATGGACCGGGTCGATCCGAACTGGGTGATCGACAGCGTCACGGAGCACGCCGCCTGCATCGCCTCGGTCAGCCCCGGTCCCTCCTGTCCGAAGACCAGCACGCAGCGCCGCGGTAGGTCAGCCGACTCCAGCGGTACCGCGCCTGGGAGGTTGTCCACGCCGAGCAGTGGCAGGTTGGCATCCCGAGCCCACGTCGCGAATTGCTCGATCGACGAGTGCGCCCGGATGTGCTGGTAGCGGTCTGTGACCATGGCGCCGCGCCGGTTCCAACGCCGACGTCCGATGATGTGCACCTCCGCGGCGAGGAATGCATTGGCAGTGCGGACGACCGACCCGATGTTGAAGTCGTGTTGCCAGTTCTCGATCGCAACGTGGAAGGGGTGCCGGCGCTGATCGAGGTCGGCGACGATGGCCTCGTGGCGCCAGTAGCGGTAGCGATCGGCGACGTTGCGGTTGTCGCCGTACCTCAGGAGGTGCTGGTCGTAAAGGTCGTCGGTCGGGAGGCTGCCGACCCAGGGCCCGACGCCGACGAGCGGCTGCGGGGTACCACCTGGCTCGAGACTCGGCCCGCCGCCGGAGGAGTCGATCATCCGGCCAGCCTAAGGCGGCGGCTACTCTCGTCGGGTGGCTTACGTGCAGCCGGTGTTGCTGCTCAACGGACTGCTCAACCCGCAGTCCCTCATCGACAGGTTCGGTGCATACGCGCTGCTCGGCGCGGCCATCATCATCTTCATCGAGTGCTGGCTGTTCCCGTTCCTTCCTGGCGACTCGTTGTTGTTCACGGTCGGCCTGTTGATCTCCCAGGACTACACCGGGCTCCCACCGTTGTGGGTCGCCTGCTTGGTGCTCAGCGTTGCGGCAGTGCTGAGCAACGTCGTCGGTTATCTCGTGGGAGCGCGTCTTGGGCCGGCTGTCTTTCGAAGGCCGGATTCCCGGTTCTTCAAGGCGGAGTACGTCGACAAGACCTATGCCTTCTTCGAGCGCTATGGCAATCGGGCGATCGTGTTGGCGCGCTTCGTGCCCATCGTTCGCACGTTCATCACGCTGGCCGCGGGTGTGGGGAAGATGTCGATGCGCCGCTTCGTCACCTACTCCGCGATCGGTGGAGTGGCCTGGGCTACCGGTGTGACGCTACTGGGTTACTGGCTTGGGCAGGTGTCGCTGTTGGCGAACCACCTCGAGATCGTCCTCGTCGCCTTGGTGGCGCTTTCGCTCGTTCCTATCCTCGTCGAGTCCCGCCGGGCTCGGGCGACCAGCGCCCAAAGTAACCAGTACGTCGACAGTGCCGAGACCGGCGGCGTCGCGTCGGAGTCGAGCCCACCAGACTGACGAGGTCAACCAGCCTCCTCACGGAATGCTCGGCAGCGTTCAGCCTCGTCTTGGTCACCGATCCGCTCAGCCGCCTCGGCGAGGGCGGTAAGGCAGCGCAGGAAACCCTGGTTGGGTTGGTGTGACGAGGGGATTGGCCCGTGACCCTTCCAACCACTGCGCCGCAGCGCGTCGAGTCCGCGGTGGTAGCCCACCCGGGCAAACGCGTACGCCACCAGGTCATCGCCATCCGCCAAGGCTTGCTCGGCCAGCTCTGCCCATGCGAACGACGAGGCGGGAAATGCCCTGGCCACCTGGTCAGCTGTTGCGCCCTCCGCTAGCTCCGTGGCGGCAGGATCATCGGGCAGAAGCGTCGGCGCTGGTCCACCCAGCAGGTTCTCTTGGGGCATGGCCGTCATTGTCCCCTGGTCGGGTTCATTCAGGGCGCGACACATTGAGCCGCAAATGCGAAACTTGGCGGACACCCTGAAATAGAAGCGGGGCGCTTCCGCGGAAACGTCCCCTGCGGCGCTTCCGAGGATCGCGCCCTCGCTGTGAGCAAGTATGCACTAACGCTGTGTAAACGTCTCGTCCACAAACTGTCAATGACACTAAGCTGCCACCATGACCGATCCGGACAGCGAACACCGACGCCTGGTCGCGCTAGGTGCATTTGTCGACGCCGAGACCCAGGGCCTTGCCGAGGCGGGACAAAGGCTGGCGGCGGCGCAGCATGAGCTCGAGGGCTATGTCGGCGACTACCTCGCGGGTCGTCGAAACTCGCCGTCGGCGTTCGTTGACGCCGTGCCGGCGGGTCAGCTCGACGAAGTGGTGATGACTCTGATCGCCTCAGGAACCGGTGAGCTCCGGTTCCTTCGCCCGGACCAGTGGGTGCTGCCGATGGGGCAGCGGATCGACACGGCGGTGATCGAGGCCGTCGGGTCGGGCCGCGTCTCTCGCGCCATCTACCCAGCCGCCATGACCTCGACCGAGCCAGAGGCCGTGCTGGCTCGTGTTCACGCCGGTGAGCGGGTGCGAGTGTTGCCGACGTTGACCGCTCGACTGACCGTGCTGGGCAGCAAGGCAGCCGTGCTGCCCGAGGTGTGGGGCAGCCCGACCAGCGCGCCGCTGCTGGTGCGTCAGCCATCTCTCGTTGCGGTCTGCACGGCCTTCTTCGACCAGCTGTGGGCCGTCGCGGTCGCCGTCCATGGCTACGATGAGGGGGTCGATACCCGGACGCGCGACCAGCTGGTGCACCTGCTGGCACGGGGCGCGAAGGACGAGCACATCGCCCGGTCGCTGGGGGTGTCGTTGCGCACGGTACGCCGCTGGATCGCGAGCGTGCTCCTCGAGCTCGGAGCGGAGTCGCGCTTCCAGGCCGGAGTCGAGGCTGTCCGGGCCGGCTGGCTGTGATGGCTGCCGACGCCGCCTCCTAGGTGCCCCCAGGACGGCAGCCGTCAAGCAGCGCTAGCCCTGCGCCAGCTCCGGGGCAGATGCCGGTGAGCAGCACACGGTCAGCGCCGCTTGGCGCACGGTCCAGGTGCGGCTCCTGATTGGGCCGGTGACCTCGCCGTCGGCGTTGCAGCAGAACCCCTCACGCGAGCTGAGGGTGACAGAGTGGGCGCGGGTCGCCATGACATCGTGCAACCGCTTCTGGGTGCCCCGCCGCAGACGCAGGGCGTACACCAACCGGTCGACTGGTCGGACGGCGAAAGAGACGAGCACATCGGCCAGACCGTCGGTGGGATCGGCCTCTGGAGTGAGTTGTACGCCGCCTCCGATGTACGCGCCGTTGCCCACGCCCACCTGGAGCAGCCGCCGGTTGCCGTCGGCCAGGAGCTTGCCGTCCGCCGTGACCCGGATCTTGTTCCCGCGCGTGGTGACACCAGCAAGGAACGCCCCGACGGTAGAGCCGACCGGGCCGAGCCACTTCCAGGGCCGCGCTGCAGTTCCAGCATCGGCGCCGACTCCGGCATGCACGGCGTTCACGACGACGCCGTCTCGGTCGTCCACCAACAGGTCGACGTTGCACTGACGGCCGGTGACGATGACTTCCGCCGCCGCCTTTGGTTCGAGCGGCAGGCGAAGGGTCCTCGCGAAGTCGTTCCCGGTTCCTTGGGGAATGAGCCCGAGGACAGTCTCTTGGAGGTCTCCGAGCCGGTGCAGGATTCGCACGACCGTATGCAAGCTGCCGTCCCCGCCGACTACGACGACGCTGCGACCGCCTCGCCTGGCAAGGACGCCGGTCAGCTCGTCAAGGTTGGCGGTGTGCGCAGTCTCGACGTCGTACCAGCGCTCGAGGACGCCGACGGCATCTTCGACGCGCGACCTGTCGTTGCTGCCCGCCGCGTCATTGCAGATCACCAGCAGCCCCGTCATATCTGGTGAGATTAACGGTGGAAAGCCTGCAGCGCCGGTGTCCGGTAGCGTGCCCGCCATGCCCGCCATCGTGATCGTCGGCGCGCAGTGGGGCGACGAAGGCAAGGGCAAAGCCACTGATCTGTTGGGCGAGTCCATCGACTACTGCGTGCGCTATCAGGGCGGAAACAACGCCGGGCACACGATCGTCGTCGACGGGAAACGGTACGCCCTACACCTCATTCCGTCCGGCATCCTTACGCCGAGTTGCATACCGGTGCTCGGCAACGGCGTGGTGATCGATCCGGGCGTACTCCTGGGTGAGATGAAGGCGCTGGCAGATCGTGGTGTCGACACGTCGCGGCTGCTGATCTCGGCCAACGCACACCTGATCGGGAGCTATCACGCGACGATCGACAAGGTCTCGGAGCGATTCCTCGGCCGCAACAAGATCGGCACGACCGGCCGTGGCATCGGCCCGGCGTACGCCGACAAGATCTCGCGGATCGGGGTGCGGGTCGGTGACCTGTTCGACGAGAAGATCCTCCGGCAGAAGGTGGAGGGCGCGCTCGAGCAGAAGAATCACCTGCTGGTCAAGGTCTACAACCGCCGGGCGATCGATGCCGATGACGTCGTGGTGGAGTTCGCCGGGTACGCCGAGGCGCTGCGTCCGCATGTCGCCGACACGTCTCGCGTGCTCAACACGGCGCTGGACGCCGGTGCGACCGTGGTCTTCGAGGGCGCCCAGGCGACCCTGCTCGATGTCGACCATGGCACCTACCCGTTCGTCACCTCGTCGAACCCGACCGCTGGTGGCGCTTGCGTCGGCGGGGGAGTCGGCCCTACCCGCATCGACAGAGTGGTCGGCGTCGTCAAGGCCTACACCACTCGAGTGGGCTCAGGACCGTTTCCCACCGAACAGCTGGGCGCCGATGGGAAGCGGCTCCGCGCCGTTGGTGGAGAGTTCGGCACCACGACGGGCCGGGAGCGGCGCTGTGGCTGGTACGACGCCGTCGTCGCGCGCTACGCCGCCCGCATCAACGGGCTCACCGACTTCTTCCTCACCAAGCTCGACATCTTGGGCTCGTGGGACCGCATACCGGTGTGCGTCGCCTACGACGTCGACGGCGTACGCACCGATGAGATGCCGATGACGCAGACCGAGTTCCACCATGCCCGGCCGGTGTATGAGTATTTCGACGGCTGGGGAGCCGACATCTCCGCATGCCGCTCGTTCGAGGACCTGCCGGCTGCTGCACGACAGTACGTGCGCGCGCTCGAGGAGATGTCTGGCGCCCCGTTGTGCGGCATCGGCGTAGGTGCGGGCCGCGAGCAGTTCATCGCCCTGCGGCCGCTGCCTTAGCTTAGTCGCCACAGCACCCCAGACGCGTTGGCGTAATGTCTTTGCGTGGCAGCTGTCTATGACGCAGCCGAGACCTATGAGATTGCGTTTTCCTATCGCGACATCGTTGCGGAAGTGAACTTCGTTATCGACCGGTTCACCGAGCTGCGGGGCCGTCCTCCGGTGAGTGCCGTCGAGCTGGCCGCCGGGCCGGGCGACCATGCTTTGGAACTCGCCGCTAGGGGTATTTCGACGACTGCGCTGGACTTGGCGTCTGCCATGTGCGCGCGGGCACGGTCGCGGGCGGTCACTCGCGGTGTGGGGCTCGCCGTCATGTGTGGGGACATGACCGATTTCCGTCTCAAGTCTCCGGTCGATCTGGTGCTCACGGTGTTGGACTCGTGTTCGCATTTGCTGACCCTCGACGCGATGGTGGCTCACCTGCGATGTGTCGCGGGAGCGCTGACCACAGGGGGCGTGTACATCGTCGAACTGTCGCATCCTCGCGACGCATTCGGCGACCGGACGACGGCGGCCACGTGGGAGCAGGAGCGCGAGGGCCAGGTAGTGCGTATGACGTGGGGGCTGCCGGATGACCCGTTCGATCCCGTGACGTTGATCGGCAATGTCACCGTCGTGGTAGATGCCAACGACACGGTGACGCGTGACTTTGTTCCAGCACGGGTCTGGCTCATTCCCGAGTTTGAGGCGGCAGTGCGGCTTGCCGGGCGTCTCCAGGTCGTCGGGTGGTACGGCGGCTTCTCGGGTGGTCAACCGGTGACTGATCACAGCGCCTGGCGTGCCATTGCCGTTATGCAGAAACGCTAACAAGTGCGTCAGTGGAGTCGAGCTATCACGACCGACGTCCGCCCAGGAGCAGCTTGCCTATAGGCCGCCTGCGGAAAGGTCGTTCATTAGGCTCGCCGTCGTGCGAGCGCTGGTGATCGGAAGCGGGGGACGCGAGCACGCACTCGCCGCTGCCTTGGCGCGCGACCCGCAAGTGAGAGAGTTGCACTGCGCTCCGGGCAACCCGGGGATCGGCGCTGTGGCCGCGCTGCATTCGGTGGAGCCGACGAACGGCGCCGAGGTCGCCGAGCTCGCTCGAAGACTGGGTGTCGACCTGGTCGTCATCGGCCCTGAGGCACCGCTCACGGCTGGTGTCGCGGATGCGGTCCGTGACGTGGGCGTGCCCTGCTTCGGCCCGAGCGCGGCAGCCGCCCGGATCGAGGGCTCGAAGGCCTTCGCCAAAGACGTTATGGGAGCGGCCGGCATCCCCACCGCAGCCTCGATGGTTTGCGAATCGGGCACAGAGGTCGAGGCAGCGCTTCAGCGGTTTGGGCCGCCGTACGTCGTGAAGGACGATGGGCTCGCGGCCGGCAAGGGCGTCGTCGTGACGACCGACGACTCGGCGGCGGTGGCTCATGCAGCGGCGTGCGGTCGCGTCCTGGTGGAGGAGTTCCTCGACGGTCCTGAGGTTTCGTTGTTCGCTGTCTGCGATGGCCAGACCGTGGTGCCGATGCAACCTGCCCAAGACTTCAAACGGCTCGCGGACGGCGATGCCGGTCCCAACACCGGCGGCATGGGTTCCTACGCGCCGCTGACGTGGGTGCCTCCTGATTTCGTCGAGGAGGTCAACGCAAGCGTTCTACGGCCAATGGTGGCGGAGCTGAGTCGCAGGGGCACGCCTTTCACCGGTTTGTTGTACGCCGGTCTCGCGCTCACCTCGACCGGCGTGCGGGTCGTGGAGTTCAACGCCCGGTTCGGTGACCCCGAGACCCAGGCGCTGCTGGAGCTCTTGGAGACCCCGCTTGCACCGTTGCTGCAGCAAGCTGCGACCCGGGGGCTAGCTGACCTCCCGCCGTTGCGGTGGCGACCCGGCGCCGCTGTGGCCGTCGTGGCGGCGGCGCCGGGGTATCCGCAGGCACCGCTGACGGGCGGAGGCATCACTGGCGTAACCGACGCGGCCGGGCTCGACGGTGTGGCGGTCTATCACGCCGGCACCGCGCTGCGAGGCGATGAGCTGATCGTTTCTGGTGGCCGAGTGCTCGCGGTGACCGGCACCGGAGCTGATGTCGGCATCGCAAGGGAGCGCGCGTACGCCGCCATGTCGCGCATCAGGTTCGACGGCATGCAGGTGCGCAGCGACATCGGACGGTCACCGACGTGACGGAGGGCGCCGGCGGCCGGGGGGTGCGGGACAATGCGTCGGTGGTTCCAGAGCTTCCCGATGTACTGGCCAGCCGGTACGCGTCCCCGGCCATGCGCTCGATCTGGGCGCCCGAGGGCAAGGTGGTCGCTGAGCGACACCTCTGGATAGCCGTCTTAAAGGCACAGGCCGACCTTGGTGTGGACGTGGCGCCTGGCGTGATCGCCGACTATGAGCGCGTCGTCGACGACGTCGACCTGGCGTCGATTGCGGCGCGGGAACGACGTACGCGCCATGACGTCAAGGCGCGCATCGAGGAGTTCTGCGAGCTGGCGGGGCACCAGCAGATCCACCAAGGCATGACGAGCCGGGACGTGACTGAGAACGTCGAGCAGCTACAGGTGCGCTCGGCGTTGCGGCTGGTGCGCGACAAGATGGTGGCCGCCTTGGCGCGGCTGGCCGAGCTCGCCGTCGAGTACCGCGATCTGGTCGTCACTGGACGGTCGCACAACGTGCCCGCGCAAGCGACCACGCTCGGCAAGCGGTTCGCCAGCGCGGCTGAGGAGATGCTGCTGGCTTTGAGCCGGATCGACGACCTGCTCGAGCGATACCCGTTGCGGGGAATCAAAGGCCCGGTCGGCACCTCGCAAGACCAGCTCGACCTGCTGGGCGGCGACAAGAACAAGCTCGCTCAGCTGGAACAGGCAGTCGCGCGCCACCTCGGCTTCGGCGCTGGCTTCACGAGCGTCGGGCAGGTGTACCCACGCTCCCTGGACTTCGACGTGGTGGCAGCGCTGGTCCAATCCACCGCCGGACCGAGCAGTCTGGCGACGACGATCCGGCTGATGGCGGGTCAGGAACTGGTCACGGAGGGTTTCCAGCCCGGTCAAGTGGGTTCAAGCGCCATGCCCCACAAGATGAACACCCGGTCCTGTGAGCGCATCAATGGCCTCGCGGTGGTCGTCCGCGGCTACCTCTCCATGCTGTCGGAGCTGCTCGGCGACCAGTGGAACGAGGGCGACGTGTCGTGCAGTGTCGTACGCAGGGTCGCGCTTCCCGACGCCTGCTTTGCCACCGACGGCTTGTTCGAGACCTTCCTGACGGTGCTCGAGGAGTTCGGCGTCTTTCCGGCGGTGATCCAGCGCGAGCTCGACCGCTACCTCCCCTTCCTCACCACCACCAAGATCTTGCTGGCCGCCGTCCGCCGTGGCGTCGGCCGCGAGACCGCCCACCAGGCCATCAAGGAGCACGCCGTCGCAGTCGCGCTTCAGATGCGCGAGAAGGGAACGGAGTCCAACGACCTTCTCGACCGGCTCGCCACCGACGACCGGCTGCGGTTGTCGGCCGCAGACCTGACCGCGGTCATCCGCGACCCCCTGGCGTTCACGGGGGCGGCCGGGCAGCAGGTGGACGACGTCGTACGCCGCGTCGCTGAGGTGGTGGCGGCCTCGCCCGAAGCCGCTGCCTATCGTCCCTTCGGCATCGTCTGAGGAAGTTGCGCAGTATCGCTGCCAACGGAGCCGACCGTATCCTCGTCGCCATGACCAATACGGCCGCCAAGAAGTACTCAGTTGCGACTCCCGCCCAGATTTGGTCGTTGCTCAGCGACGGGTACCGGTACGCCGAGTGGGTGCAGGGCACCAAAGAGATCCGCGACGTCGACGCCGGCTGGCCCGCCGTCGGCACGTGCATCCACTACACCGCCGGCATCGGTCCCCTGACCTACAAAGGCGAGACGACTGCGCGAACCAGCGAGCCCGAGCGTCATCTGGAGCTAGAGGTGCACGCCTGGCCGGGAGGCACTGTGCGGGTGGACATCGAGATCGAGAGCTCGGGCAAGGGCAGCATTGTCACCCTTGACGAGCAACCGCTGCGAGGTCCGGTACGGCTGCTCCACAACCCGCTGAGCAGAATCGGATTTCTGGCCCGCACCAACGTCATGATCGACGACCTGTTACGTCTGGCCGAGCGACAGCCGGCGTAAGCACGTAAGCCGAACCTCGCACGTCGGCCGAGGGCTACGTGATGTCGTCGCCCTCGTGCCCGTCGGGCTCTTGCTGCTCAGCTGGTGCGCGCCGCAGCCGGCCTCCTCGTTCGTGCAACAGCGCGGCCCGGGCGGCGTTGGAGCCTGGAGCCCCGTGCACCCCGCCACCGGGATGTGCTGACGCCGACCCGAGGTAGAGCCGTTTGATCGGAGTCTCCGCTCGGCCGAGCCCGGGCACCGGCCGGAAGATCAGCTCCTGGTAGAGGTTGGCGGTGCCGCCGTTCACTGCGCCTCGGTGCAGGTTGGCGTTGCGGGCCTGCAACTCCCGCGGCCCCAAGATGCGGCGGGCGACGATGCGGCTGGCGAACTCAGGAGCGAACCGCTCGACACGGCGCTGCATGCGGTCAGCCATCCGCTCGAGGTCGTCGGCGTCCCACACGCCGCGGATGCCGTCGTTTCCGGCGTCATAACTGGCCTGTTGCGGCACGTGGGAGTACGCCCACAAGGATTCTGTCCCTGCTGGGGAGCGCGTGGGGTCGGTGGTAGTCATCTGACCCATCAACATCAGCGGATCAGACGGCACGCTCTGCCCGCTGATCTGAGCGGCGAAGATGCTGAGCTCGTCGACCGAGTGAGCGATGTGCACGGTCCCCGGGGCGGCGGGTGGGGCCGGCTTCCACGGCACGGGACCCGAGAGCGCCCAGTCCACCTTGACCGTCGACGGGTCCCACTCGAAACGCTGGATACCGCGTCGAACCCGCGACGGAAGCTCCTCGAGCGGCACCAGCCCGCCGTACAGGGCAGGCGCTGACACGTCGGCGATCACCGCCTTCGAGGCGGGCACTTCGGTTCCGTCACGGAGGCGTACGCCGACCGCCCGGCCGCGCCGGATGACCACCGACGTGACCTCGGCGGACGTCTCTATGGTTCCGCCCTTGGCTTCTAGGCGGCGCGCCATCGCCGAGATCAGCTCTCCAGCGCCGCCGCGGGGTACCGGAAAGCCCACGCTCTGGCCGAGCATCACCAAGAGCAGCCCGAACAGTCCCGACCCGGCGCCTTCGGGCGACAGATCCGCGTGCAGTGCATTGCCGGCCAGCAGAATCCGAGGTGCCTCGCCGGAGAAGTACTCCTGTCCGAGCCGGCGTACGGAGACGATGAGCGTCCGGAGGACCTGCATGCCGCCCGCCTGCGGAAGGCTGGCGGCCAGTCGCCCCGCCGCACGCACCGGTGGGAAGGGGTTGAGCAATGCGCTGAGGATGCCCGGACCGATCTTGTCCCACATCTCGCACAGCTGCAGCCAGCCGTCGCCATCTCCTGGGCACAGCTCATCGAAGCCGGCTGCGGTGTCTTCTCGCTCGCGGTGCAGGAGGGCCCACGAGCCGTCGGGGAGTGGGTTGCCGACAACTGCGGGCGCGTGCACCCACTCCAGCCCCTGATCTTCCAGCTGCAGTCCGGCAATGGTGGGTGAGGCCGCCGCCAGTGGATAGAAGGCGCTCATCGTGTCGTGTACGAAACCCGGCGCGACGTCGGTGTCACTGCGTACGGCGCCGCCGATGGTGGGCTGCGCCTCGAGCACCGTCACTGACCACCCTGCGTCCGCCAGCAGGTTCGCGGCCACCAGGCCGTTGGGTCCCGAGCCGATCACAACAGCGTCAGTCACATGACCATCTTGACGTGTTCGCAGGCACCAGCGCGAGCCTTGGTCTGACGGCGTCAGCAGTTTTCGGCAAGGATGGCTCCATGGTCATCCACGCCGCCATCGAGGGTGCGCGGCACCTCCATAGCGGCAAGGTGCGCGAGCTGTACGAGCTGGGCGACGGGCGGCTGCTCATGGTGGCGACCGACCGGATCTCGGCTTTCGACTTCGTGCTGGACACACCGATCCCCGACAAGGGCGTCATCTTGACGCGGATGTCGCTGTGGTGGTTCGAGCAGCTACGTCGGTTGGTGCCCAATCACGCCATCTCGACCGACGTACCGCCTGAGGTCGCCGGCCGGGCGGTCATCTGTGAGCGGCTCGACATGGTGCCAGTCGAGTGCGTCGCCCGCGGCTACCTCAGCGGCTCCGGATTGGTTGACTACCGCCGCACTGGTGAAGTTTGCGGCGTCTCGTTGCCGCTGGGGCTGCAAGACGGCTCCCGCCTACCCGAACCAATCTTCACTCCCGCCACCAAAGCTGCCGTCGGTGAACACGACGAGAACATCCCCTTCAGCGCCGTCGAAGAGCAAGTCGGGGCGGAAACGGCTGAGTCGCTGCGCACGCTGACCCTCGCTATCTACACACGCGCGGAGGCGATCACGCGGCAGTGTGGGATCTTGCTGGCCGACACCAAGCTGGAGTTCGGGCACGACAGTGCTGGGCGGATCAAGCTCGGCGACGAGGTGCTCACTCCCGACTCGTCACGGTTCTGGCCGGTCGACTCGTGGCAGCCTGGTCGGCCGCAGCCGTCGTACGACAAGCAGATCGTGCGCGACTGGCTCACCTCGGCGGCGAGCGGATGGAATCGGGTTTCCGGAGAGCCGCCGCCTCCGTTGCCGAACAGTGTTGTCGAGCGCACCAGGGCCGCCTACGTCGAGGCTTATGAGCGTCTCACCGGCGAGTTGTTCTGAGCGCCGCACAACCCACTTAGACTTGCCGCCGTCTCGTCCGCACGGCCGAAGGAACCTCAAGTGCCCCGTGTCGTGGTTGATGTCATGCCCAAGGCTGACCTGCTCGACCCGCAGGGCAAGGCTGTGTACGGCGCCTTGTCCCGGCTTGGACTGGGTGGAGTGCGTGGGGTGCGCCAAGGCAAGCGGTTCGAGCTCGACCTCGAGGGCCAGCTGAGCGAGGATCGGCTTGTCGACCTGCACCGGGTAGCCGAGACGTTGCTGAGCAACCCCGTGATCGAGGACTTCGTCGTGCGGGTAGAGCAGCCGTGAGAGTGCTGGTAGAGCAGCCGTGAGAGTGGGCGTTGTCACCTTCCCCGGGTCGCTGGACGACGTCGACGCCAGGCGGGCGGTTCGACTCGCCGGAGCTGACGCCGTGCCGCTTTGGCATGGCACCGATGAGCTGGCGGGCGTCGACGCCGTGGTGCTTCCCGGGGGCTTCTCGTACGGCGACTACCTGCGCTGCGGGGCGATTGCTCGATTCTCGCCGGTCATGGGCGCGGTGACGTCGGCGGCGCGGCGTGGGATGCCGGTGCTCGGCATCTGTAACGGCTTCCAGATCCTCTGCGAGTCGAATCTGCTTCCCGGTGCGTTGGTCCGCAACGACAGCCGCCGCTTCGTCTGCCGCGACCAGGGTTTGCGGATCGAAAACACCGCGACGGCTTGGACGTCGGCGTACACCTTGCGCGAGGAGGTGACTCTCGTGCTCAAGAACGGCGAAGGCGGTTATGTGGCCAACGCCGCGACCCTGCAACGGCTCGAGGATGAGGGCCGGGTGGTCGCCCGTTACCTGGGGGACAATCCGAACGGCTCGATGCGCGAGATCGCCGGCATCTGCAACGAGCGGGGCAACGTCGTCGGGCTGATGCCCCATCCCGAGCACGCGGTCAACGATCTGTGCGGGCCGGGTACGGATGGCAGTCGGTTCTTCACGTCCGTACTCAGCGCCGTCGTGGCGGCCTGACGTCTGTCCCGTCGGTAGCATCTGCGCGGTGACGACGCGGCTGGTTCTCGACACCGTCGCGTTGGCTGGCGAGACCCCCGATGTTCAGCAGCCCTGGGCCGACCTCGGCCTCAAGGACGACGAATACTCGCAGATCCGGGCCATCCTCGGTCGTCGCCCTTCGTCGTCGGAGTTGGCGATGTATTCGGTGATGTGGAGCGAGCACTGCTCCTACAAGTCGAGCAAGGTGCATCTGCGGCGGTTCGGCGAGTCCCTGACCGACGCGATGCGTCAGCGGCTGCTGGTCGGCATCGGTGAGAACGCCGGGGTGGTCGACGTCGGCGACGGCCTTGCGGTGACGTTCAAGATTGAGTCGCACAACCATCCGTCGTACGTCGAGCCCTACCAGGGCGCGGCAACCGGTGTTGGCGGCATCGTGAGGGACATCTTGGCGATGGGTGCCCGCCCGGTGGCCCTACTCGACTCGCTGCGCGTCGGGCCGCTCGATGCTGTCGACACCCGCCGGGTGCTGCCGGGGGTCGTGGCCGGCGTGGGCGGATACGGCAACTGTCTTGGCCTCCCGAACGTCGGCGGTGAGGTGGTGTTCGACCCGTCGTACGCGGGAAACCCGTTGGTGAACGCGCTCTGCGTCGGAGTACTCCGGCACGATGAGGTGCACCTCGCGAAGGCGTCTGGAGCCGGCAACCGCGTGCTGTTGTACGGCGCCGCCACCGGCGGCGACGGGATCGGCGGCGTCTCCGTGCTCGCCTCGGAGACGTTCGAGGCGGCGCACCGGCCGGCCAAGCGGCCGAGCGTGCAGGTCGGCGACCCCTTTATGGAGAAGCTGCTGATCGAATGCACGCTGGAGCTCTTCAACGGTCAGCTCATCACCGGCATCCAAGACCTCGGCGGCGCAGGCTTGTCATGCGCAACTTCTGAGCTCGCCAGCTCCGGCGGCAGCGGCATGCGGATTCAGCTCGATCTGGTGCCGTTGCGCGACACTTCGCTGACGCCGGAAGAGATCTTGATGAGCGAGTCGCAGGAACGCATGATGGCGATAGTCGAGCCGCAGCAGGTTCAGCCGTTCCTTGCCGTCTGTGATCGCTGGGGGGTCGAGGCCACCGACATCGGAGAAGTCACCGACAGCGGTCGACTGGTGATCGACTGGCAAGGTCAACGGATCGTCGACGTACCACCGGGTTCGGTCGCGCACGACGGACCCGTGTACGAGCGGCCACTGTGCCGGCCCGCAGCCCACGACGCTTTGGCGAGTGACTCGGCCGAGCGGCTGTCGCGACCCGGTGGCGGAGCCGAGTTGCGTGCGACCGTGCTGGCCTTGGCTGCTTCCCCCAATCTGTGTGACAGGTCGTGGGTCACCGACCAGTACGACAGGTACGTGCAGGGCAACACCGTGTTGGCTCAGCCAGAAGATGCCGGTGTGATTCGCATCGACGAAGGCTCTGGGCGAGGCGTCGCGGTCTCCACGGATTGCAACGCCCGCTTCGTGCAGCTGGATCCGTACGCCGGCGCGCAGCTGGCGCTCGCCGAGGCCTACCGCAACGTGGCGGTCTCGGGTGCCCGTCCGATCGCGGTGACGGACTGCCTCAACTTCGGATCGCCGGAGGATCCGGGAGTGATGTGGCAGTTCGCCGAGGCGGTGCGCGGGCTCGCCGACGGCTGCCGCGAGCTCGAGATTCCGGTGACCGGCGGTAACGTGAGCTTCTACAACCAAACCGGCGACACCGCGATCCTGCCGACTCCCGTGGTCGGCGTGCTCGGGGTCATAGACGACGTACGCCGCCGCACGCCGATCGGCTTCACCGGTCCCGGCTGCGCCGTATACCTGTTGGGTGAGACCCGCGACGAGCTGAGCGGTTCGGAGTGGGCTGTCGTCGTACACGACCACCTGGGAGGCCATCCGCCGGCTGTCGACTTGGCTGCGGAGCGAGCGCTCGCCGACGTGATGGTGGCCGCCGCAGCCGAGCGTCTGTTGAGCTCTGCGCACGACCTTTCCGAGGGTGGTCTGGCTCAGGCGCTGGTCGAGTCGTGCCTGCGCCGCGGTGTCGGTGTCGGTATCGCTCTCCCCGGGCTCGATCCGTTGGTCGCGCTGTTCAGCGAGTCGACGTCGCGCGCGCTTGTGTCGTTGCCCACAACGCAGGAAGTCCGACTCGCCGAGCTGTGCAGCGAGCACGGTGTCCCGAGCACCCGCCTTGGCGAGACGGTAGGAATCGGGGGTGCCGCCGAGATCGACGTTGCCGCTCTCTTCAACCTGCCGCTTGACGAGCTGCGCGCCGCCTGGTCCACGACGCTCCCCTCCGCGCTCGACAACGCCTGAATCATGGCGGCGCCTAGATACCCCAGGGTCGTAAGCCGTCAAGCGGCGTGGTCGGCGGGCCAGTGCGCCCAGGCAAGTTCGGGGTCATAGGCGGTGTGGTGAGTCAGGGTTCCGTGGAGGAGGCCGACGAGCTTGTTGGCCAGTTTGCGTCT
>JBBPZH010000082.1:0-7620 GCA_038198965.1 Propionibacteriales bacterium | reverse complement strand
TGTTGCAGCGTCCACCACGCGCCCAGGTCGTGCGGAACCGAATCGAACCCACAGCAGTGGACCAAGCGCGCGCCGGTCGTCTGCGCCCGGTCGTGGTGCGTAAGCCACGTTCGGTCGACAAACTCGGGCTCCCCCGTGATGTCGGCGTAATCGGTTCCGGCGGCGGCGCACGCGGCCACCAATTCGGCGCCGTACAGCTGAAAGGGTCCGACCGTGGTGGCTACCACCCTCGCGGACTGCGCCAGCTGCATCATGGCTCGTGGATCAGCCGAGTCGGCCACCACTACTTCGACCGAAGGTGCGGCCGACTGGACGTCGAGGTGGTGCTGGACCGCACGAAGCTTGTCAGCGTCGCGGCCGGAGATCGCCCACCGCATGTCAACGGGGGCGGTCGCGGCCAAGTAGTCCGCCACCAGTCGTCCGGTGAAGCCAGTCGCGCCGTGCAGCACGATGTCGTATTGACGAGGCTCAGCCGGCATGTCGCCCAGCCTGCCAGCCCCCGACGTCGCCGAGTCAGCACCGTCAGCCCAGCGTGCGTCGTACCAGGTGGGCGTACCCGCGCTGCCCCTGACGGTTGGGGTGGTAGGACTCCGACAGTGGCGCCGACAGTCCGTTGATCCACTCAACCGGAGCGCACACCGCATGCCCGGTGAACGCCGACCGCGGATCGGCGAAGTCGAAGCCATGAGCAACGGCCCGTGCCCTGATGACCCGGTCGAGCAGATCTGCTGTCGCGTTGAGCTGGCGTTCCTCCGTCGGGCTGAACCACGTACCCGCATTGCAGTCCTCCCCGTCGAAGAGCCGCGGATAGCCCACGATCGCGATCCGCGCACCAGGCGCTCGCAACCTCACCGCCTGGTACAGCGTGTCGAGCAGGGCAGGCAGCTGGTCGACGATGAAGACTCGCGCCGCGTGGATCGCTCGCCGGCAAGAACTCATCCAGCGTGGCTGCGCACAGGTGACCAGCACTGAACGAAAGCCGGCGTCGTTGCCTCCCACCGTGACGGTCACGTCACTGGTGCTCTCCGATAGCGCACTCAGCTGGTTGTGGAGAACGCCCGCCGAGGTGGCTCCCGCGCACGCTGCAAAGGTGAGTGCCGCGCCGATGCGGTGGGCTTCCAACACCGGATAGGCATACGGCGAGCGTTGACATGACCCCGACGCGGTGAAGTAGGTACGAGTACCAACGCCCGATGCGTACGAGTCCCCCAGCGCGACCAGGTGCCGGCGGGCGGCGGCGGCGCTGCTCGGTATGACGAGTGCAACGGTGGCAAGAAGCAGCAGGCATCCCACCATCGTTCCGACCGGCTTACGGCGCACGAACGGCATCGTCTTGGACTCCTTCCAGGGTGGCTCGACAATCCAGCTGTTCGATACGAAACCCTGCCGCCAGCCGGCCACTGCGGCACCCACCGGAAGCCCTTCTGTGGATGACTCATCTCAGCCGGATCGGCTGAGGACAACCGCGGCATCGAGGTCTCAGCCTCCCCCGCCGAACGTGCCGACCGCCAAAGCGATCGACACGCCAGCAATGCGGCTCGGTATCTCAGATATGAGATAGCCTGCGGCCCATGGTGATGTCGGACAACTATCTGAGCCGGATTGGCAACCTCATCCGCGACGCCCGCAAGCACCGGGGCTACACCCAGACCGAGCTGGCTGACCTCTTGGGCACCAGCCAAAGCGCCATCAACCGGATCGAGCGCGGCCACCAAAACCTCACCCTGGACATGCTGGCCCGCATCGGCGAGGCACTGGACTCCCAACTGGTCTCGCTCGGCGCGTCCGGACCGATCCACCTTCGGGTGGCCGGCGGTACGACGCTGACCGGCGCGATCGACGTCAAGTCCAGCAAGAACGCCGGAGTAGCGCTGCTGTGCGCGTCGTTGCTCAACAGGGGCCGCACGACGCTTCGCAAGGTGGCCCGCATCGAGGAGGTCAACCGCATCCTCGAGGTACTCGGCAGCATGGGAGTGAAATCGACCTGGCTGAACGCGGACAACGACCTCGAGCTGGTGCCGCCCGACGTGCTCGATGTGTCAGCGATCGACGCAGCCGCGGCCCGCCGTACCCGCAGTGTCATCATGTTTTTGGGTCCGTTGCTGCATATGGAGACCGCGTTCTCGCTGCCGTACGCGGGTGGCTGTGATCTCGGGACCCGCACCGTCGAGCCACATCTGTCTGCCCTTCGACCCTTTGGACTCGAGGTTAGGGCCACCGAGGGCCGCTATCAGGCAACGGTGAGCGCTGGCGCTGGGCCGAACCGCCCCATCGTGCTCACCGAGCGCGGGGACACGGTTACCGAGAACGCCCTGCTCGCGGCCGCTCGCCATGACGGCGTCACCACGATCCGCAATGCCAGTCCCAACTACATGGTGCAGGACCTGTGCTTCTTCCTCACCAAGCTGGGGGTTTCCATCGACGGCATCGGCACGACCACGCTCGTCGTCCGCGGCGTCAACGACATCAACGTCGACGTCGACTATGCGCCGTCTGAGGACCCCATCGAGGCGATGAGCTTGCTTGCCGCTGCCATCGTCACCGCCTCAGAGATCACCATCCGGCGGGCACCGATCGAGTTTCTCGAGATCGAGCTCGCGTTGCTCGAGGAGATGGGTTTCTGCTACGACTTGACGCCCGAATACCTCGCCGAGAACGGGCACACCCGGCTGGTTGACCTCACGACGCATGCCTCCGAGCTGCACGCACCGATCGACAAGATCCACCCGATGCCGTTCCCGGGGCTGAACATAGACAATCTGCCGTTCTTCGCAGTCATCGCCGCCACGGCTCAGGGCCAGACGATGATCCACGACTGGGTCTATGAGAACCGCGCCATCTACCTGACCGAGCTCACCAAGCTGGGCGCCGCGGTGACACTGCTCGATCCGCACCGTGTGTTGGTGGAGGGACCGACCCGATGGTCGGCCGCTGAGCTCATGTGTCCCCCGGCGCTCCGCCCGGCCGTCGTCTTGTTGCTCGCGATGCTTGCCGGACGCGGCACTTCGGTGCTCCGCAACGTCTACGTCATCCACCGCGGCTACCAGGACCTGGCCGAAAGGCTCAATTCGCTCGGTGCTCAGATCGAGACGTTCCGCGACAGCTGATCGCCCTTGAGAACGACAACCCGTCCGGCGTGGAGCTGATACGACATCCCGACTACAGCGCATCTGCCCTCAGCCACCGCGAGCGCCAGCTGGCTTGATCGCAACGGCAGGTCGGTCACGGTGCGCTCTATATGGATGTCGACGATGTCGTCGACTGCTGTGAGCTGCCGGGAGTGCGCAAGCTCGACGCTCGGTGCGATCGCCTCGACGACGGCGGTGATGAAGCCACCCGGTGCCGCACCGGAGTCTGTTGCCTCGCAGGCCGCTGTGACTGCTCCACATGAGTTGTGACCCAAGACGATTACCACCGGGGTCGAAAGCACGGTGACGGCGTACTCGATGCTGCCCAACACTTCCGGACCCGCCGTGTGCCCAGCGGTCCGCACGACGAACAGGTCACCGAGCCCCTGGTCGAAGATGATTTCCGCTGCGAGCCGGGAGTCCGAGCACCCGAAGATCACCGCGTACGGCGTCTGCGCGCCCGCGACGGCACTGCGATGCTCCGCACCCTGGTTGGGGTGCGCCGGCGTACCGTGCACGAATCGGGAGTTGCCGTCGAGCAGAGCTTGCAATGCAGCGGCGGGTGTCGTCGGCCGGTCGGCCGCTAGCTCAGTCATCCGTGCCTGCGGTGTTGGCACGGCAAGGGCTTCGTCACGAGTCCAAGCCTGGCAGGTCTCCTTAGCGCCATCATCGGCGCGTCTCAGTGTGATTTCAGGTGTTCTCGGAATGATGAAGGAGGTTCCGGCGTTGGCATCCTTGCCGGACCGCAAACATACGACCGGGGAGATCACATGTCAGAGCGAGCGACCCTGAAGGGTTCCCGCCTTGGGGGCACGAGCTTCGAAGACGAGAGCGGCATCGATTTCGCGCCGCGGCAACGAGTCACGTACGACTGCCTGAACGGCCACGACTTTGAGATTCCCCTGGCCGCGGAGGCCGAAGTCCCGTTTGTGTGGGAGTGCCCACGCTGCGGCGCCCAGTCTCGCCATCGGGACGCAGAAGCACCGGAGTCCAAGCTCGACAAACCGGCTCGGACCCACTGGGACATGTTGCTCGAGCGTCGCTCAATCCCGGAGCTTGAAGACATCTTGTCCGAGCGGCTGGAACTGCTCCGCTCGGGCGTCATCGGGCCCTCGCACCTCCACCGCGAGAGCTCAAAGACCGGCTCGGCGAAGTCCAAGAGATCAGCCTGACGCTCGAGCCTTCGGCGCTACAGCGCTGGTTCGCATCCGCTCGCTGACTGTCGGACATCTGGCGTAGTCTCGAACACATGAGCGATACCCCTGACATCAGCGCCAGCAAACCGACCGACCAGTGGCAGACCGGCGATGAGCCGATGACCGGACCACAGCGCAGCTATCTCGAGACGTTGGCGCGCGACAGCGGCGAAGATGTGCCCGACGACCTGACCAAGGCGCAGGCGTCGGAGCTCATCGACCGGTTGCGCGACAAGTCCCCTCGCGTCGACAGCTGATCCGGGCGCCCCCTTCCCTCATCGCCCGCCGTCGAGAATCGGCGGCCCGATGGGTCAGCCGCCACCCGATCAAGGTTGGCGGTCGTCCGGGCCGCGGTAAACCTGATGGGCCCCCCGACGGGTTGCCGCAAATCGCGCGTTCGTACGCCGGCCAGCGCGCCGAGCGATCCACCAGGTGACCAGCCGGCGCGCCAGCGGACGGGTGAACGGCAACACGAAGAAGAAGCCGAACAGATCGGTGACGAACCCGGGCGTCAAGAGCAGCGTGCCCCCCACCAAGACGAGCGCGCCGTCAAGCAGCTCTCGGCCGGGCAGCCGGCCGGTGGAGAAAGTCGTCCTCAGCGCTGACCAGGCGCGCCGGCCTTCTCGTTTGACCAGCCAACCACCGAAAATCGACTCTGCGACGAGCAGCAACACGGTCGGCAGTGCGCCGATCGCGTGCCCGACCTGGATGATGATGTAGATCTCCACGATCGGCAGGGCGACGAAGAGCCCGATCAGCACCCAGCCCGACATATTCAGGGCCCGCTTCCGCGTCGCAGGCCGGTGAGCAGTCTGCGGGCTTGCCCGAGGCGAGTTCGCGCCCCCCACTCGGTCACCTTGACCAAGGACTCGCGCACGATCGCTCCGCTCATCTTCGACTCGCCGTACTCTCGCTCGACGAACGTGATGGGCACCTCGACGACGCGGTAGCCGGCGTCCAGGGCTCGTCGGGCCAGATCGATCTGAAAGCAGTAGCCGGCGGACGCCACAGAGTCCAAGGCGATGCCCTCGAGCGTGGCGCGGTGGAACGCCCGGAAGCCGCCGGTGGCGTCGCGCAGCGGAAGACCGAGCATGGCCTGGGTGTAACGGTTGCCGGCACGCGACAGCAGCTTGCGGCGCAGCGGCCAGTTTACGACCCGCCCGCCCTCGACCCAGCGCGACCCGAGCACCAGGTCAGCGGTCGGCAGCGCCTCAACGAGCCGCGGCAGCTGCTCCGGAAGATGCGAGCCGTCGGCATCCATCTCGACCAGCACGTCGTAGCGACGCTCGATGCCCCAACGGAATCCGGCCAGGTAGGCCTGTCCCAGGCCGGACTTGGTCTCGCGGTGCAACACGTGCACGGAGGCGTCGGCCAGCGCAACCTTGTCTGCGAGGTCGCCGGTGCCGTCGGGCGAGCCGTCGTCGACAACCAGCACGTCCGCGGAGGGCACCGAAGCCCGCACCCGGTCTACGGTCAACTCGAGGTTCTCGACCTCGTTGTAGGTCGGAATCACCACGAGGACACGCTGCGCCGTCACGTCGCCATAGTGCCAACGCGCCGCGACAACCCCAAGCGCGCCGCGCCCGCCAGCCCGACGGCGAGCGCCGACAGCCCCACGTCGATCAAGCCGCCAAATCGGACTCCGGGCGTCACCCCGGTCGCGAGGCGGACGGAGGCGTCGAGAACCGCCCTCGCGCCAACCGAGGTGGCGGCGACCACCGAACCGTCAGGCGCAACGATCCCACTGATGCCACTTGTGGCAGCGATGATCACGGTCCGCCCGGTCTCGATGGCTCGGTATCGCGAGATCGCGAACTGCTGCACGAGCTGCCCGGTGCCGGTGTAGGTGGCGTTGTTGGTTTGGACCACCAGGACCTGTCCCCCGCCGTCGATGACGTCGCGGACGAGGCCGTCGTACGCCACCTCGAAACAGATGACGTCGCCCACCGTCGCTGGGCCGACCTGGAGCACACCCGGCTTGTTGCCCGCAGCGAAGTCGACAGGAATCTGGCTGAGGCGGGAGACGAAACGTGTCAAGAAGCCGCGGAACGGAATGTACTCCCCAAAGGGGACCACATGGCGCTTGACGTACCGCTCCCCCGGGCCGGTTCGTGGATCCCAGACGATCCCGACGTTTTGCACGTGGTTGACGTCTGGGCCGGCGACGACCGCACCCACCAGCGTCGGGACTCCGATATCTCGAACCGCTGCGTCGATCTGCGCGTAGACCCTGGAGTCGCGAAAGGGGTCGATGTCGGTGGAGTTTTCCGGCCACACGACGAAGTCCGGTCGCTGAGCGGTGCCGGCACGCACCCGCGCGGCCAGCTCGTGAGTTGCGGCCGCATGGTTGTCGAGCACTGCGCGTCGCTCGGCGAACGGGTTCATGCCGCGACCTGGCACGTTTCCCTGAACAGCGGCCACGCGTACGACGGCACCGGGCCCCGCGAGGCCGACTGGGATGAGCACGGAGGCTCCCACCATGAGCGCAACTGTCGCCGACCCAAGCACGGCGGTGAGGTCTGCCCGCCGGCGCAACAGCACCATCATCACCAAAGCAACGGCGAGCACCATCACGAAGGAGACCAGTTCGGCTCCACCGAGCCGCCCGTAGCGAACGACTGGTGAGTCAACCAGTCCGAACGCCAGGCGGCCCCAGGGCAGGCCGCCAAACGGCACTAGACCGCGCAGCACTTCTGCCAGCACCCAGCAGGCGGCATATCCGAGCGGCCACCAGCGCGTCGAGCGCAACCAGGCCCATGTGGTGCCGAGGCAGCCGTAGAAGGCCGCCTCCAGAGCACTCAGTGCAACCCACGCATCGTCGCCGATGACCGTGATCCACCGCAGCAGTGGAAGCAGAAAGCCAAGCCCGAAGATGAAGCCGAGAAGAAATCCGGTCTTGCCGCGCCCGGACGGGATGGCGAGGATCAGGGCGGCGATGCCGACCGGCAGCAACGGCCAGACGTCGTACGGCGGAAACCCGGCGGCACCAGCCACTCCCCCAGCCAGGGCGAGGCTCCCCCGCCGTACCAGGTCGAGCCAACCTGATCCGGGCATGCGGTGACCTTACCTGCGGGACGCGAGGCCCTAGAGCCGGCAGAAGCTCGATCCCCTTCGGACCGAGCGCTGCACCACCGGCTGTGGCATCGAGCGCCCGTTGTCTACTGGGGACCGAGCTTCGTCCGTGTCCGCCCACCTACGAGGCCAGCGATCGGCGGGCCGCACCGATGCCGGTTGTGGAAGGTGAACAACAACGGTGCGGTCCCACGACGACGGGCCCCTCAGGTGGCCTGCTGTGC
>JBBPZH010000081.1:0-4223 GCA_038198965.1 Propionibacteriales bacterium | reverse complement strand
GGCCTCACGCACGTCGGCCGTCTGCGCGGTGAGTACGTCGACCAGCGGCGTGCCACGCTCGATCGCCACCGCGAAACCTTCGGCGAAGCGGGAGACCACGGCCAGGCCACTGCGTGCTGCCAACGCATCGAGTGCGGTGGAAATCGGCGTACCGGTCCGTGACGCCGCCAGGACAGTGCCAAGCTCATCGGGAAGCGCTCCCCGACACGTGGCGACGACTCGGCTGAGCGCCGCCACTGGGCCTTCACCCGCTGCCACGGCGAGCGCGAGCAGATCGGCGACGGCTGGGAACTCTGCGAGGATGCGCTGCTCACGGGCAGCGACCTGCCTGGTGAGCGCGTTGTCGCGGGCCAAGATCGCGGCCAGTCCGCAGCCGAAGCACAACAACAGCCACGGGACCGCACGGCCTGGTTGCCGAGCCGGGCCAAGCATGCCGACCGCCAGCGCTGCCGTGGCGCCAGCCAGCCCCCACACCACCTGAGACAGCCGGAACTGCTCCACCGACAGCGCCGATCCAGCCCGCTGCAGCCGCCGTCTGACGGACTCCCGCCCGCCCAAGATGCGCTCAAGCCGCTCAGCGCTCCGCTGCAAGATCGGGTGGGCGAGCGCGACGAGAGCCGATGTCGCGCGATCCGATGGCGGTGTCGGCTGCCACGTCACGGCGTACGTCGGTACGTCCCGGATGTACGGCGTCACTCGGCTCTCGAGCGTCGGGCGTAGCGTGGCGACCAGCCGCCCTGCAACGATGAGCACCCCGAACCCCAGCGCCGCACCCAAGAGGCCACCGAGAAGCGTGCCCGTCACTGCAGCACCCTGCGTTCCTCGGGCAGCTGCCCAACGCGCACCATCAGCCGGTAGGCCAAGACGCAGGCTGCTGCACCGATCGCCAGCACGACCACCCCGGCCGCCGAGCGGTAGCGCCCGATGACCTCCCGCTGCATGGAGAGCGCGAGCAGCACGGCCCACGGGGAGGCAGCGGCCAGACGGGCACCGTTGACCACCCACGCCTGCCTGGACTCCAGCTCCGAACGCGTACGAGCGTCGTCTCGGAGGAACCGCGACAGCGACCGCAGCATCCGTCCCAGGTCGCCTCCTCCGACTTCACGCGCGATGCGTAACGCCTCGACGACGCGGTCACCCACCGGGTCGGCCAGCCGGTCCTTCAGCCGGTCGAGGCAGTCGCCGAAGCGGCCAGACACCAGGTAGTCGCGGGCGAACGCCGAGAAGTCAGCCCGCAACGGCTCCGGTCCTCTGTCCCCCAGCTGCCCGAGTGCCTCGGCCAGCGACAGTCCGGCTCGCACCGCCGAAGCCAGGTTGTCGACAGCTTCGGGCCATACCTCGGCGAGCTCGCGGCGTCGACTCCGCGCTCGGCCCTTGACCACGGCAACCGGCGCGTACGCCGCCATGACGGCAAAGGCCGCCGCCACCGGCGGCGTACGCGAGAGGACCAGCACCGCCGTGCCGGCGACGACGCCGCTGATCACGCACAAGGAGACGAGTCCAAACGGTGTCACGGTGCTGATGCCGGCACCGCGAAGAAGATCGGTGGTGCGGTCAGCCCAGCGCGACGTACGTCGTCGTACCGGCGGGTCGCCGGTCAGGGACTGCCAGATGAGAAGAAAACCGATGCCGGCCAGCAGCCCCACCACAGCGCCCACGTCAGGCGCCCTGGGGAACTCGCGCCAGGCCGCTGCCGAGCAGGGCATGCACGTCGATGCCGACGAGAGCGAACCGCTCCAGCTGAGCCGGCATGCCGGCGTCGCGCACCAGCCGGCCGTCGCGTGAGCTGAAGATCGCTTCGGTCTCGATGACGTCTGCTTCCACGCGCCCGGGAACCGACACGATCTCCCGCAGGCGACGGCGACCGTCAGCTTCGACGCCGATGTGGACGACGACGTCGACACTCGAGGCGACGGTGGGGACAACGAACCGAGCGGAGATGTTCTCGCCCGCGAGCAACGGCAATGTGCACAACTTCACCAATGCCTCGCGAGCGGAGTTGGCGTGCACGGTGGCCATACCTGGCAGCCCGCTGTTGAGTGCGAGCAACAGGTCGAGGCACTCCTCGGCTCTGACCTCTCCCACCACGATGCGCGAGGGCCGCATGCGCAACGCCTCTTTGACCAGGTGCCGCAACTTGATCTCCCCGGTGCCTTCAAGGCCCGATTGGCGGGTCTGCATGGCGACCCAGTCCGGGTGCTGGAAACGCAACTCGTAGACCTCTTCGACCGACACGATCCGTTCCCGACCGGGCACCGCCGAGCCGAGAGTGTTGAGCAGCGTTGTCTTACCGGCCTGGGTGCCGCCCGCCACGACGATGTTCAATCCGGCAATCACGCACGCGTCGAGGAATGCAGCGGCCTGGGCGGTCAGCGTGCCCAGCTCCACCAGCTCCGCGATGCGGCTGGCCTTGACCACGAACTTGCGGACGTTGACGGCGCTGAAGCCGCGAGAGATGCCGTCCAGCACGACGTGCAGCCGGTGGCCAGAAGGCAGCATGGCGTCGACGAAAGGCGTCGAGAGGTCGAGTCGGCGTCCAGACGTCTTGAGCATCCGCTCGACCAGGTCACGCACCTCGGCGGCGGTGAGGATGGTCGTGGTCAGCTCATGGCGACCGTCGCGAGCCACGAAGACCCGGTGTGGCTCGTTGATCCACACTTCCTCGACGCTCGGATCGTCGAGATAACGCTGCAGCGGCCCGAAGCCGGCGACCCGCGCCACCAGCTCGTCAACCACCCCGTCGGGGTCGTCGACCGGGCGCACCGCGCCGGTCAGACTTCGCTGGTCATGGGCGCGTACTGCCGACAACGCGAATCTGCGTACCGCTTCGACGTCGACGAGAGGGTCGACTCCTCGACGCCGGACTTCGTCACGGATATTGGTGTCGAGGGTCTCGATCGCAGAAGCCCGCTCCGACAGCTGACTTCGACTCATGTCGATAAATCCCCTTGTCGGCAGGCGGCTGCACCGGAGCATGCCGTACTTGTGCCGGTTCGCGCTACCCCTCACGGGTAACTTGTGGACACACCGCAGGCGCCGTTGCCCAATTTGTGCAACATCGCTCATGCTGGAGGTTGCCCGCTGGCTAACGCCGGCTCACTGAGCCTGGCCGACGCGTTCTTGAAGAAGGAGCTGCCGACGGTCTTGGCGTCGAGCGACTTCACGTCCGGCGAGCTCACCGTCGTGGTCACCGCGGACGAGGGAAGCGATATTGACAACAAGGTGCTGACTGTAGTGATGAACGCCAGCCTGCATGGCAAGGTCGTCACGACCGCCCTCAATCACTACTCGCTGACCCGCTACTACGACCAGGTCCTCGGCGCACCGCCTCTGAACAACGCGGCCACGGCCGCCGATATGCAGGCGGCGTTCGGATTATGAGCCGGCGGCCTGGACAGGTGAACCTGCCTGATGTGCGAGTACAGTGGAGTTCACCGAGGGTATTTCGCACCCTGGCGTTCACGCCAGTCTCGCTCCCGGCGATCGATTAGCTGGCCCGGCTTGGGCTGGATCGGCACATCGCATGCCCATTCTCCTCACCACCCTGTTCGTGATAGTCGTCGTGCTTTTGCTAGGCGCGGCGCTGGCAGTACGAATCGTCAAGCAGTACGAGCAAGGGGTTCTTTTCCGGTTGGGCCGGGTGGCGGGCGTACGCCAACCTGGCCTGCGGGGAATCATTCCGTTCGTCGATGTCCTCCATCGGGTGTCCCTACGAATCGTGACGATGCCGATACAGTCGCAAGGCATCATCACGAGGGACAACGTCAGCGTCGACGTATCGGCAGTGGCGTACTTCCGCGTGGTAGACGCTGTCAAGTCGGTCGTCGCGATCGAGAATGTGCGCGCCGCCATCGACCAGATCGCCCAAACCACACTGCGCAAGGTGGTCGGCCAGCACACCCTGGACGAGACGCTGTCGGAAACCGACCGGATCAACCTGGCCATCCGAGAGATTCTTGACGTAAGCACCGTCGACTGGGGTGTCGAGGTGACACTTGTCGAGCTGAAAGACATCCAGCTGCCAGACAGCATGAAGCGGGCAATGGCGCGACAGGCCGAGGCCGAGCGGGAGAAGCGGGCGAAGATCATCAACGCCGAGGGCGAGTCCATGGCCGCAGCCGCGCTTGGTGACGCCTCCGACACCATGATGGCTCACCCCCTTGCGCTTCAGTTGCGCAACCTGCAGAGCCTGGTTGAGATCGGCGTCGACAAGAACACCACCG
>JBBPZH010000080.1:0-8505 GCA_038198965.1 Propionibacteriales bacterium | reverse complement strand
GGCGTTCGAGTTGGCGACGATCTGTTCGGCTTGGCGCCGAGCCGAAGTGACGATGTGCTCCGCCTCACGCCGCGACCGGGTGAGCGATCGGTCGGCTTCGGCGCTCGCCTGCTCCCGGTGCTTAGTCGCGGCGGCGATCGCCTCGCGCGACCGGTCCTCGGCCGCCTTGGCGCGCGTCTCCGCCTCGTTGACCAGCCGGTTGGTCTCACCCATCGCAAAGCTGTGCCGGTCGGCCGCTTCCTTGGTGAGCCGCTCCTTGTCGACAGCGAGCTGGCGTCGGGACTCCATCGCCTCCCGGTCGATCGCAGCGCGCGCTTGCTCGACCTCGCGCCGGGCCGCGGTACGCAACGAGTTCGCCTCCTGCTGAGCGGCGAGCCGGATCTGCTCGGCCGCGCGTTTGGCGGCTGCCAGGGTGTCTTGAGCCTCCGCTCGGGCCAACGTGCGCTCTTGCTGCGCCTCGGCGAGCACGGAGCTTCGACGCTCCTCGATCTCATGCAGATGCGCCGAGCGGATGTCGGCTGCTTCCTTTTCGGCATCGGCGCGCAGGGCAGCGGCTTCGCTCAGGGCGAGCCGCCGGGACTCGTCGGCCGCCCGGTTCGCCGACGCGGTGACCACGGCCGCCTGCTCCTCAGCGAGCTGCAAGATGCCGGCGGCGTGGCTCCCGAGACCGGCGTACGTCGGCTGATCCTGCTCAGCCAGCTGTGACTGGAGAGCCTGGACTTTGGCTCGCAGTGCGGTCACCTCGTCGGAGACAGCCTGCACTTGCGCGTTGGAGCCGGTCTGGCTGGCGACGTACTTGTCGACAGCGGCGCGGTCGTACCCGCCCCAGCGTGCCACCGGGAACTCCGGAGCTGGAGCGGCCGGCAACGGTGGCTCGCCCGCGGCTGGGTCGACGTCGCTGACCTCGCTTCGCCGTGTCGGTCCACCCGGGAGCGACGGCGAGGAGGGCATGGCGCTGTCATCCGAAGGTTGCTGTGGCGGCTGGGAGGCGGGTGCCGGAGGGGCCGGGCTCGGCGCCAGCGTCTGCCGTTGAAGCGGCTCTCCTGGAGGACCAGCCTGGGCAGGCACGGGCATCGCCTGGGTGACAGCTTGTGCCGACGGTGGCGCAACGTGCGCCGGCGAAGCCGTGCTGGACCGTCGAGCTCCACCGGTCGGCGCCCGGCGCGCACCTGCGCTCGCCGGGCGGCGCTGCGGTCCGGCCGCGGGTGCTTCAGTCACGACCGGCAGCGCTTGCGTCGTCTCCTCTGGGGATTCGGTGGAGACAAGGTTTCCGGTCGCTTCGTCGTCGGGATCGTCGAAGATGGACAGTCCGGCCTGGGAGTCGGTCATGTCCGTCATGGTAGGTGGCACAGCTGAGTGTGTCAGTGCGCCGCACGGCGACGTCGGTGAGCAGTTGTCGTTTCATGACGCGACACCAGCTCCCGGTGCCGGGTGGTTCAGGTGCCGCGGAACCGGTTGATCGCCTCGAGATGCTGATCGCGAAGGGAGTGGTCTCGTATGCCGAGTCCCTCGCTGGGCGCCAGGCACAGCACTCCGACCTTGCCCTGGTGCAGGTTGCGGTGCACTTCATACGCCGCCAGCCCGGTGTCGGCGAGCGGGTAGGTCTTGCTCAGCGTCGGGTGCACCTGGCCGCGGGCGATGAGCCGGTTGGCCTCCCAGGCCTCCCGATAGTTGGCGAAGTGTGACCCGATGATGCGTTTGAGGCTCATCCATAGATAACGGTTGTCGTACTCGTGCAGATATCCCGACGTGGAAGCACAGGTGACGATGGTCCCGCCTTTGCGGGCGACGAACGTCGAGGCGCCGAAGGTCTCGCGACCAGGGTGCTCGAACACGATGTCGGGGTCGTCGCCTCCGGTGAGCTCCCGGATGCGGGCGCCGAACCGCCGCCATTCCAGGGGGTCTTGGGTCTGCTCATCCCGCCAGAATCGATAGGCCTCCGCCACGCGATCGATGATCAGCTCGGCGCCCATCGCCCGGCACAGCTCAGCCTTGTCCGCGGAGGACACCACGCACACCGGCGTCGCTCCGCCGTTGAGAGCGAACTGAGTGGCGTACGACCCACGGCCGCCAGACGCCCCCCAGATGAGCACGACGTCACCTTGCTTCATGTCGGCGCCGTTGCGCGACACGAGCTGTCGATAGGCCGTGGAGTTCACCAGGCCGGGGCAGGCTGCTTCCTCCCAGGTGAGGTGCGCGGGCTTGGGCATCAGCTGGTTGGACTTCACGAGGGCCAGGTGCGCCAGGCCACCGAAGTTCGTCTCGAAGCCCCAGATGCGCTGCTCCGGGTCGAGCATCGTGTCGTTGTGGCCGTCGGCCTTCTCCAGCTCGACCGACAGGCAGTGGGCGACCACCTCGTCGCCGGGGTGCCACGTGTGCACTCCCGGCCCCGTGCGGAGCACGACCCCGGAGAGATCGGATCCCACGACGTGGTAGGGCAGATCGTGACGCTTCGAGAGAGGTGACAACCGGCCGTACCGCTCGAGGAAGGTGAACGTAGGCACCGGCTCGAAGATGCTCGTCCACACCGTGTTGTAGTTGATCGCTGACGCCATCACCGCCACGAGCGCTTCTCCGGGACCGAGCTCTGGAGTCGGCACCTGTTCCACGTGCAAGCTCCGGCGGGGGTCCTTGGCTGCGATGTCGAGGCCCTCGAACAAGGCGACCTCGTCCTTGTGCACGGTGACGGCGTCGTACGACTCGGGAACCGCCAGCGCCCCGAACTCCTCGGCTGACGTGCCATCGGTCAGGATTGCCTCGAGGATGGCTTTCACCGGCAGACCTCTCCCTTGTCGGCGGGCTCGAGAAGCTCGACGAGAACCCCGCCGGCATCGTGGGGATGGATGAAATTGATCCGGCTGCCCGCAGTTCCACGGCGTGGCTCGTCGTACAGCAAACGCATGCCCTCTGCCCGCGCCGCCGACATCGCTGCGTCGATGCTGCTGACCCGGTAGGCGAGCTGTTGGATGCCCGGGCCGGACCGCTCCAAGAAACGGCCGATGGCCGACTGGGGGGTGAGCGGAGCCAGGAGCTGCAGGCGGTCGCCAGCATCGCCGACAGCCAGCATTGCTTCACGCACTTCTTGTTCGTCGTTGGTTTCCTCGTGCACGAGCGGAAACCCGAACGTGGAGCGGTAGAACTCCACGGCTTCGTCCAGGTCGGCCACGGCAATCCCGACGTGGTCGATGGCGAGCACCAGATCAGGCGGAAACACGCCTTCATCCTGGCCGTCCGGGGTGCGTCGCGGCCAGCCGGTGTGACCTGTTCGACAACGGCTTTGCCGCTGCCGAGCATGACGCCGGGAGTGCCTGGCTCGGTAGGGTTGAGCGGACGTAGCGCGGTCGTCCCGCGGTAATCAAGGAGGTTCGATGGCAGGCTCTGTTCTCGTGTCCGGCGCCAGGACGCCGATCGGGAGGCTGCTCGGTGGCCTCAAAGACCTCTCCGCCACCGATCTGGGCGGTGTCGCGATCAAGGCGGCGCTCGACAAGGCCGGCGTAGCACCCGAACAGGTCGACTACGTCGTGATGGGACAGGTGCTGCAAGCGGGCGTGGGACAAATTCCGGCCCGCCAGGCGGCAGTGAAGGCAGGCGTTCCGATGTCGGTGCCGGCCCTTACGGTCAACAAGGTCTGCTTGTCGGGCATGAACGCGATCGCGCTGGCCGATCAGCTCGTCAGGGCCGGCGAGTGCGAGATCGTCGTGGCGGGCGGCATGGAGTCGATGACGAACGCACCGCACCTGCTGCTGGGGTCCCGTGAGGGCTACAAGTACGGCGACGTCACGGTGCGCGACTCCATGGCGTACGACGGCCTCTGGGACGCGTTCACCGACCAGGCGATGGGGGCGCTCACCGAGACCCGCAACGGGGCGGTGGAACAGCTGAGCCGCGAGGAGCAGGACGAGTTCGCCGCCAGCTCGCATCAGCGGGCGGCGTCCGGTTGGAAGAACGGCGTGTTCGCCGACGAGGTCGTGCCGGTCGAGGTGCCACAGCGGCGAGGCGACCCTCTCGTCGTCAGCGAGGACGAAGGGGTGCGTGGAGACACCTCGCTGGAGTCGCTGGCCCGACTGCGCCCGGCCTTTTCCAAAGACGGCACCATCACCGCAGGTTCAGCTTCGCAGATCTCCGACGGCGCCTGTGCCGTCGTGGTGATGAGCAAGGCAAAGGCAGAGGAGCTGGGGCTCTCCTGGTTGGCCGAGATCGGCGCCTACGGACAGGTGGCCGGACCGGATTCGACGTTGCAGTTCCAGCCGGCCGAGGCGATCAAATCTGCTTGCAACAAGCAGGGGATCGAGGTGTCCGAGCTCGACGTCGTCGAGCTGAACGAGGCCTTCGCCGCAGTGGCCATCGCCAGCCGGCGTGAGCTCGACCTCGACGAGCAGACAGTGAACCCCAATGGTGGGGCCATTGCGCTCGGTCATCCGATCGGGATGTCCGGAGCGCGCATCGTCTTGCACCTCGCCCTCGAGCTCAAGAGGCGAGGCGGCGGCGTCGGGGCCGCGGCACTGTGCGGGGGCGGTGGCCAGGGCGACGCTCTCATCCTTTCCGTTCCTGCGGCGTGACGGTCGGGGCGGCCCCCCGCGACGCGGCGGTCGAGCCCGCCGGCGAATCACGCGCCACACCGGCACGGGCGGCCACCGACGTGACCGATCTGGTCGAGCGAGCGCGAAACGGCGAGCCGCGGGCGGTCGCTCGGCTCATCTCGCTGGTCGAAGACGCCTCACCGTATCTGCCTGAGGTCTCGCGACTCTTGGCCGAGCACACCGGGCGGGCGCACATTGTCGGCATCACTGGAGCGCCGGGAGTCGGCAAGTCCACGACGACGTCCGCTTTGGTCACTGCATACCGCGAGAGAGGCAAACGGGTAGGGGTGCTCGCAGTCGACCCGTCGTCGCCGTTCACCGGTGGAGCTCTGCTCGGCGACCGGGTCCGGATGCAGGAGCACGCCACCGACCGTCTGGTCTACATCAGGTCGATGGCGAGCAGGGGTCACCTTGGAGGTTTGGCCTGGGCAGCTCCGCAGGCGCTCCGGGTGCTTGACGCCGCCGGATGTGATGTGGTCCTGCTCGAGACGGTCGGCGTAGGGCAATCCGAGGTCGAGGTAGCCGGGCTCGCCGACACCACCGTGGTGCTGCTCGCCCCCGGAATGGGTGACGGCATCCAGGCCGCCAAGGCCGGCATCCTCGAAATTGGCGACGTGTACGTCGTCAACAAGGCGGACCGTGACGGCGCACATCAGGTCGTTCGCGAGCTGCGCACCATGCTGAGCTTGGGAGCCGAGCTGCGTGCTGGTGACTGGCGACCGCCAATCGTCAAGACGGTGGCCCAGATCGGTGAGGGGCTTGCCGACGTCGTCGCTGCGATCGACAAGCATGCCGCGGCCCTGGCCAGCACCGGTGACCTCGACCGGAGGCGGCAGCGCAGAGCGGCAGCGGAGATAGAGACGCTTGCGCTCACCTCGCTGCGGGAACGCTTCGGCGGGCTCGACGGCAACGCCGACCTCCAAGCGTTGGCTTCGGCCGTTGCCGCGGGGAAGCTGGACTCTTACGCAGCTGCCGACCGGCTGCTCGGGGCACTGTGATGCTGCCTGCGGCGCCTGGTGGAACCCCGGTGCAGCAGCGCGCATACTCACGACGCGCCGACGCCTGACCACTGCCGGTTTACAGCGTAACCCTGCGGGAACATAGTGCAGTAGTCTGAATTCTCTGGGAGGCCCGGTGCACCGCACATCACTCGCCGTCGACGTCGGCGCCAGCTTTCAGCAGACGCTGAACACCTTCTTCGCGTTCTTGCCGAACCTGCTCGCGTTCCTCGTCATTTTGATCATCGGCTACATCGTCGCCCGCATCGTCAAGACGTTGATCCTCAAGGGCCTCGAAAAGATAGGCCTCGACCGCCGCCTGCATGAGTCCGACGCCAGCAAGTACGTCGACGCGGTGAGTCCCGGCGCAAGCCCGTCGAACGCCATCGCCACTGTTGTCTTCTGGCTGATCTTCGCGTTCTTCTTCTTCTCGGCTATCGGCGCTTTGAAGATCCCGGCACTGACGACGTTCATGAACCAGGTGCTCGCGTACCTGCCGAACGTCATCGCCGCCATTCTCATCTTCGTGGTGGCCGCCTTGATCGCAGGCGCGGTGGCGGCTGCCATCACGCGGGTCATGGGCGACACCCCCACCGGCAAGGTCGCTGCCTCCGTGGTGCCGGCGCTGGTCATGGTGATTGCGCTGTTCATGATCTTGCAACAGCTGCGGATCGCTCCCCAGATCGTCGAGATCGCCTTCGCCGCGACGATGGGAGCATTGGCCCTCGGCCTGGCGCTTGCCTTCGGCCTCGGCGGCCGGCCGATCGCACAGAAGATGCTCGAGGACGCCTACGCTGCCGGCCAGCGGCACAAGGAGCAGATCAAGCAGGACATCCAGGCGGGCCGCATGCGAGCGCAGGCAGAGGTGCAGAGCCAGGTGCAACAGAGCCAGTATCAGCAGCAGCCGGGAACGCAGTACCAAGCTCCGGTGCAGTACTCGGGTCCGCCGCAAGGCCAATACCCGCCGCAGGGACAGCCGCCGTACCCTGCCCCCGGTCCTGGACAGCACCTCGGTGGCCAGCCGCAAAGCTTCGGCACGCCGCCCGCCGGCGGGGCCTCCACGCCCGAATACGGCGACCAGCAGTACCCGCCCCGTTAAGGCGGCGCCGCACATCCAGGTGAGCTGCCGCTCGAAGGCGGCTCCGAGCGGGCTCGGTGTGCGACTCCGGTGCACATTGCCGTGCGCCGGTACGGTTGGGCGGTAGGGAGCCGGAGGAGGTCGGATGGACGCGGCACACGGAAATACGGCGGGCCGGGGGAGCTGGCAACGGCGCTACGACGCCTCGCCGACTCGGGACGCCGACTTCACCACGCTGTCCGGTATGCCTGTCGAGCCGGTGTACGGCCCCCCCGGGGACGTCGACTATCCCGGCTTCGACCGCATCGGCTGGCCGGGGGAGTTTCCCTTCACCCGCGGCCTCTATCCCACCGGTTACCGCGGCCGTACCTGGACGATTCGTCAGTTCGCGGGCTTCGGCAACGCCCAGCAGACCAACGAGCGATACAAGATGATTCTGGGTTCCGGGGGCGGTGGTTTGTCAGTCGCCTTTGACATGCCGACGTTGATGGGGCGCGACAGCGACGATCCCATGGCTCTCGGCGAGGTGGGTCATTGCGGTGTCGCGATCGACAGCGCCGCCGACATGGAGCAGTTGTTCGACGGCATCAAGCTGCACGAGGTCACCACCTCGATGACCATTTCCGGGCCTGCGGTGCCGGTGTTTTGCATGTACCTGGTTGCCGCGGAGCGTCAAGGCGTCGACATCGGTGCGCTGGACGGGACGCTGCAGACCGACATCTTCAAGGAGTACATCGCTCAAAAGGAGTGGATCTTTCCCCCGGAGCCGCACTTGCGGCTCATCGGTGACCTCATGGAGTACTGCGCCGAGCACATCCCGGCGTACAAGCCGCTGAGCGTTTCCGGCTACCACATCCGCGAGGCCGGCTCGACCGCAGCGCAGGAGCTCGCTTTCACCCTCGCCGACGGGTTCGGGTACGTCGAGCTGGGCCTCTCACGCGGCCTGGACGTCGACGTCTTCGCGCCGGGACTGTCGTTCTTCTTCGACGCACACATCGACTTCTTCGAGGAGATCGCCAAGTTCCGCGCGGCTCGGCGCATCTGGGCGCGTTGGATGCGCGACGTCTATGACGCGAAGACCGAGCGTGCGCAGTGGTTGCGCTTCCACACCCAGACCGCCGGCGTCTCGCTCACCGCGCAACAGCCGTACAACAACGTCGTCAGAACGGCTGTCGAGGCGCTCGCCGCGGTGCTCGGCGGCACGAACTCCCTGCACACCAACGCCCTCGACGAGACGCTGGCGCTGCCGACGCAGCAGGCGGCGGAGATCGCGCTGCGGACTCAGCAGGTGCTCATGCACGAGACAGGCGTCGCCAACGTAGCGGACCCGCTGGGCGGATCATGGTACGTCGAAGCCCTGACCGACAAGCTCGAGGCGGAGGCCGAGGCGATCTTCACGACGATCAAGCAGCTCGGTGGAGGCGACGACCGCGACCACGCGATCGGGCCGATGACGTCGGGGATTCTTCGTGGGATCGAGGATGGCTGGTTCATGTCAGAGATCGCCGAGTCGGCGTTCCAGTACCAGGTGGCGGTGGAGAAGGGCGACAAGCTGGTCGTGGGGGTCAACTGTCATCCGGAGTCGGTCACCGGTGACCTCGACATCCTGCGCGTATCACATGAGGTCGAGGTCGAGCAGGTACGACGGCTCGCGATGCGTCGTCGCCAGCGTGACGAGCAGGCAGTCCGCGACGCGGTCGCGGCGATGGTCGACGTGGCCCGGACCTCTGACAACATGATTCCAGCGATGCTCGACGCGGTTCGTGCGGAGGCAACGCTGGGCGAGATCTGCGACGCGTTGCGCGATGAGTGGGGCGAGTACCGGGAGCCTGCGCGCTTTTGAGCATCG
>JBBPZH010000079.1:0-5665 GCA_038198965.1 Propionibacteriales bacterium | reverse complement strand
GTCGAGTAGCTCCTCGAAGCGGCTCCGGATTTGATTGGTCCAGATGCCCGCGGAACGTTGCGATATCGCCCGAGCCTGCCATCCAGACGGCTCCGACCGGTTGCGAAGGCGCCCGCCGCCACTCCCGTCACCTCCCTGACCACCCAAAGCGCTGGCGGCCGACGCCCGCTGACCAACACGCGCGCCGGGGGTGACCCCGTGGGGCGTCCACCCGGTCGGAACCACCGGCAAGGCTCTCTTCAGGCCGGCGTGCGCAGCGGCGGCATCGTTGCGGCGTCCGGTGACGCCGCCCAGGTCCGCAGCGCGTCGACGTCGATGTCGTGGGGGGCGGTGCCGGCGTAATCGGCGAGTCCGTCCGCGGCGCGCTGCAGCAGGCTATGCGCGCCGACCCGGTTTCCGCGTGCTCGGTGCGTGCAGCCGACGGCCAACTGAGCCAGCGCCTTCCACAGCGCGGCGTCGTCCGCGTGGCCTAGGTCGCGGGAGTTCTTCCAGGCGTCCTCGAATACCTCGTGCGCGTGGAAGGGCCGACCCGAGTCGAGCAGCGTCTGCGCCTCGGCCACGGTCCGCTCGGACGTCCGGACGATGCCCTTCGGTTGCCTCGGCACCCCTCCTGCGCCGTGGGGCAACGGGCGGCCGAGGCCGTCTCTCTGCCGGGCGTTGCGGGCAATCCCGGCGGCGTCGCGGTCACGGTCCATGGCGCCAGTCTGCACGCCGTCCGCGCCCCTTGCAGGGGGCCAGCCGCGCGAGTTCTCGGGGATCCCAATCCGGGTCACCGTGTTCGCCGGCCGTTCAAGACGGCGGGTGGCGGTCGCAGGGCGTGGTCAAGCGCCCGCGGCCACGGGATACTGCGCTGATGGCGTACGACGTGGACCTGGCCGATCGGCTGCGTGAGCTCCTGGCAGTCGAGCCGGGAGTTGTCGAGATGCCCATGTTCGGTGGACTGGCGTTCCTCGTCGCCGGTCACATGGCCGTCAGCGCGAGCGGTCAGGGTGGCCTCCTGCTCCGCGTTGATCCGGCGGATGCCGACTCTCTCGTTCGCGACGCGTCGGCGAGCCGGTTCGTCATGCGCGGACGCGAGATGGACGGCTGGCTACGAGTGGAGATCGATGCGCGGGCAAGCGACGCGGAGCTCAACCGCTGGATCGGCAACGGTGTGAACTATGCGAGGTCGCTGCCGCCGAAGTGATCGGAGGGCGCCCGCGGGACGTGATGCTGTTCAGGTGCCGAAGGCGCGTGAGAGCAGGGCAGGGCGGCTGTTCACGCCGGTCTTGGCGAAGATCGACTTCACGTGGTCCTGCACGGTGTGTTGGGACAGGGACATTCGGTGCGCGAGGTCATGGGTGTCGCTTCCGGTGGCGAGATGATCGAGTAGCTCGCTCTCGCGGGTGCTCAGACCGTAGGCCCTGGCGAAGAGCGCGGCACGGTCGATGGGCGCGGTTTCTTCAATACTGATGGCGAACTCGCGCTGGTGTGGTGTGCTGCCGGCGTCACCGAGCCTTGCCGCCCGTAGCGTCAGCCACAGTCCAGCGGATAGGTGCACGCGCGCCCAGGGTGGTGAGGTGTCGATGCCTGCCTCGTTGGCCAGCAGCTGTGCCGCGACGTTGTAGGCGCTTGCCGGTACCGGCGAGCGCTCAGCGTCGGGCGGGACGAGCACGCGTAGGTACTCCTGGGTCTGCGGTGTTTGCGCGCGGACCTCGAGGTCGGGCGAAAGGATCAATACGATCGGTCCGCGTGTGCTGCCTTCACGCGGGTCGACGAAGGTGGCTGCCTGAGCGCGGCGCAGGGCCGCCGTCATCGGCGCAGCGATCTCAGTGAGAAACGCTGCCTCGCTCGCCGTGAATGGGGCGGTGAATCTCCACAGGTCGAGAAATCCCGAGCAGCCGTGCTGATCCCGGTAAACCGAGGACGCGACGTCGGCGACGGCGTAGCGGCTGAGCATTTCTCGCCAGACAAGGCTGCGGGACAGGTCACCGCCGGTCGTGTTGGTAAGCAGGGCAACGGGCCGGCTCAGCGTCGTCCACCGGTTCACATCGGTGAGGTATTTCAGCCGAATCAGTCGCGGCAACTCCGGCAGGCACGGGCAGTCGGCCAACGGTGACGTACCGACCGACGTTTCCGGATCAGTCAGTAGCCATGCGTAGGCGTCGAATCCGACGACGCGGCGGATTTCCTCGAGCAGCTCTATCCGCAGGCTGCGCGCGTCGCGTGGGTGCTGGCAGACGCGCAGGATCCGGTCCCGCGCCCGTACCCGCGCTGAACTGGTCACCGCCGCGAGCGTACGCCAGCAAAACCCCAGATATCGGGGATGTCCGCCTGCCCTGGATCCCCATAGCGTCGACGTTGACGAGAAACCACAGGAGGACCGATGCCTACCTTGCAAATCGAGCACTCGATCAGCGACTTCGCGACCTGGAAGGCGGCGTTCGACCGTTTCGCCGACGTACGGCAGCGCTCGGGAGTACGCCAGCAGCACGTGCAGCGTCGGGTCGACGATCCCCACTACATCGTCATTGACCTCGAGTTCGACACCACACCTGAGGCGCAATCGTTTCTCGACTTCCTGCAAGCCAACGTCTGGTCCTCGAGTGCAAACGCTCCAGCGCTCGTCGGGGCACCCCATGCCCGAATCCTTGAGCCGGCCGGGAGCCCTGGCTCGCGGGCCTAGATGAGGGTGACGCTGCACGGTTGTCGGTGGTCGCGCATAACGTTGGGTGCACTCAGAACCGAACTCCGAGGAGCGTCATGACCACCCTGACCGAACGCCCCAACACCGCGCTACTCGTCATCGACGTCCAGAACGACGTCGTGGCGGGCTCGCACAACCGTGACGCAGTCGTCGCCAACATTGCTGTCCTGGTCGACAAGGCCAGAGCCGAGAAGGTGCCCGTCGTATGGGTGCAGCACTCCGACGACGACCTGCCCACCGGCAGTGACGGCTGGCTCTACGTACCCGAACTCACCCAGCGAGAGTCTGAGCCGGTAGTCCACAAGCGGTACGGCGACTCGTTCGAGAACACCGACCTCGAGGCAGTGCTCGCCGAGCACAAGGTGGGGCGGCTGATCGTCACCGGGGCGCAGACCGACGCCTGTATCCGGTCCACGCTTCACGGCGCGATCGTTCGAGGCTACGACGCGACGCTCGTCGGCGATGCCCACACCACCGAAGATCTCAGTCAGTGGGGCGCCCCCACACCCGACAAGGTCATCGACCACACAAACCTCTACTGGCAGCACCACACCGCTCCCGGGCGGCACGCAGGCACGTTGAGCACCGACTCCGTCAACTTCGGCTGAGACCGCTCACGGTGAGAAGCGGACGGCAGACTTCGAGTGGCCGGGCATGACCTCTGGTGATATCGGGCGGCGGCACCTAAGTTGATCCGATCCGGTCCCATTCCCCAGGAAGGCGAGCGATGGCAGCGAAGTTCGAGATCTTTCAGGATCAGGGCGGGGAGTACGGGTTCCGGCTGAAGGCTGCCAACGGTGAAGTCGTTGCGCAGGGGCAGCGATATGCGACGAAGGACGGTGCGACAAGCGGCGTTGAAGCCGTGAAGCGCGCCGCGGCGGAGGCCGAGATCGACGAGGGAATGCTGCACACTCGTTGAGGCGCCTCTTACGTACTCCGGTCAGCGTCGAGGCGGACTGTTCGGTCCAGCGCGTTATTGCCGATCGTGCGCACCGACAGCCCGTACCAGTGCGATCGCGTCCTGGGGTGTCAGCCCCGCGCCGGAGGCGTACGCGTGCTGCCACTCACTCTGCGGCACTGACTGTCGCGCCGGCTCCAGCCACTTGTCCATCAGCCTCCAGGGCGCCCTCGGAGTCGCCTCTATGGCGCCGGGCCATGGCTAGCTCATTGTGCGCTCGAGCCTCGAAGTCGCGGCGACCCAGCCGACGGGCCATCTGCAGCGACCGGTCGAACAGGGCGACCGCGGCGTCCACCTCCGTCTGACGCAGCAGCGACCGCCCGAGGTCGTTCAACAGGGTCATGGTCGACTCGCTGTCCGTCTCGCCGGTGATCGCTACCCCACGTTCCTGCCATGAGCGAGCCTCTACGACACTGCCGAACGACGACCAGTACCTCGTCATCACTGCCAGCAGGACGTGGCCGGCCGCAAGACGTTCTCGGCCCTCGTCTCCCACCGGCCGAAGCGACCAATCCAGTGCTGCTCGGACGTCGCTCTCGATGGCGGCGCTCCCGTCGAGCCCGACCGTGTGTAACGGGCCGCGCAGCAAGTTCGTCATGCGGTCCGCGACATCGATGCACCAGCGCAGGTGACGCAGCCGCACCTCCTCGCCCTCGTCCGATTCCGCCAGCCGATCCAGGGCGAACATCCGAATGGTCTGGAGCAACTCGATCCGCGGTTCGCCGTCGGCCGCCTCGAGCACCGACACCATGCTTGTCTCGACGAGCCGGCTGACCACATCCAGCACGTCCATTCCACCGGCACCGGCCCCGGCGACAACGGAGATGGCGTCCAGGTCGCAGCTGGCTCGGAAGACGCCGAGGCGGCGAAAGACGGCCTGCTCCGACTCGTCGAGCAGGTCGTAACTCCAGGCGATCATCGCGCCGAGGCTGCGGTGGTGTTCGGGGCGGTCAGTCGCAGTCACCCCGACACCGAGCCGGCTGTCGATCCGGGACAGCAGCGCATGCGGGCTGAGCATCCGCGAATGCGCGGCGGCGAGCTCCAAGGCCAACGGCAGACCGTCCAGGTGGCGGCACAATGCCACGACGTCGCCTCGGTTGTCCTGCGTCAACTGGAAGGACGGACGGACCATCTGCGCGTGCCGCACGAACATCTCCACCGCGGGCGACGACCGAACCGCGTCGAGGTCCTCGGACGCCGGTAACGCCAGCGGTGAAACCGGGATTTCGTGTTCGCCGGCCAGCAACAGCGGCCGCCGCGAAACGGCCAGCACCCGCACCTCGTGTGCGGCCGACAGCAACGAACTCACCACCACGTCGACGTCCGGAATCTGTTCGACGTTGTCCAGCACCAGCAATGCGCACCGCGGCGCCAGCTGGCTCGTGAGCCTGCTGCTCGGCGGGGCGTCCGTGGCACCGGCTACGTCGAGCGCGTCGCCGATGGCCGACCACATCCGCTCGCCGGTGTCGACCGTCTGCAGTGCCACGAAGTAGACGCCGTCGGGGTACTGTGGCTCGAGCTCGGCCGCAGCCGCGACAGCCAACCGCGTCTTGCCCGAACCGCCGGGGCCTGTCAGCGTGACGAGCTTCGCCCCTTGTTCGACGAACTGGTTGTATACCGCCCGCAGCTCGGCGCTGCGGCCGACGAGGGGAGTGGCCGCGCTCGGCAACGCCGCGGGCTTGCCGAGGCTGCGTAGCGGCGGGAACTGGTCGATCAGTCCAGGGGCGACCACGTGGTAGAGCGGGGTGTCTCCGGCGAAATCCTTCAGCCGGTGCCGCCCGAGCTCCCGCACCTCGACGCCGGGCAGATCGGTGATCAACCCGCGAGTGGCCTCGGAGATGACGATCTGGCCGCCGTTGGCGGTCGAACCGATCCGCGCCGCCCGGTGCACGTCCTCGCCGATGTAGCCGTCCTCGTGGCGTTGCGGTTCGCCGGTATGGATGCCCATCCGCACCCGCAGGTCGACACCAGTGGGCCAGCTGTGTCGCTGGAGTCCGCTCTGACCTGCCACCGCGGCAGCG
>JBBPZH010000078.1:0-21439 GCA_038198965.1 Propionibacteriales bacterium | reverse complement strand
GCTGGTGCCGCTGCAGGTGTCGCTGCTGGTGTCGGCGCTGCGCCTGGTGCGCCCAGGAGGGGTCGTCGCGTACGTCACGTGCTCTCCGCACCCCGCGGAGACCCGCGGCGTGGTGGATGCCGTGCTCCTGCAATCGGACGGCGTGGCAGAGGAGGACGCCCGCGCTTCGGTCGGCGTACCCGACGACGGCCGCGGCCCCCACGTGCAGCTGTGGCCGCACCGGCACGGCACCGACGGCATGTTCATCGCGATCCTGCGGCGGCTCGACGCGGGGCGCGCGGGATAGGGTCGGAGCGCCCATGGACATCCAGATCGCTCCCAGCCTGCTGTCGGCGGACTTCGCCAATCTCGAGGCCGCGGCCGCCTCCGTCACCGGAGCTGACTGGCTGCATGTCGACGTGATGGACAACCATTTCGTACCGAACCTCACCATCGGACCTCCCGTCGTCGAGGCGCTCCGCAAAGTGGCGCCTCAGCCGCTTGACTGCCACCTGATGATCGACGACCCGGACCGTTGGGCTCCGGGCTACGTCGACGCCGGCGCTGCCAGCGTCACGTTCCACATCGAGGCCTGTGCGGCACCGGTGCGGTTGGCACGGGAGCTGCGGGCTATGGACGCCCGAGCTGGGATGGCGCTCAAACCGGCCACTTGCGTGGAGCCGTACGCCGACCTGCTTCCCGAGCTCGACACGCTGCTGATCATGACCGTCGAGCCGGGTTTCGGCGGTCAGCACTTCCTCGACGTGTGTCTGCCGAAGATCCGCCGCGCCCGCAACCTGATCGCGGGCGCCGGACTGGACATCTGGCTTCAGGTCGACGGGGGAGTTTCGGCCGAGACGATCGGCCGGTGCGCTGAGGCGGGCGCTGACATGTTCGTCGCAGGATCCGCGGTGTTCGGTGCGGACGACCCCGACGGAAGTGTCGCAGAGCTTCGCGAGCTTGCTTCCACCGCAGCAGCCTTGGCCGCGTCCCGCTGAGCTGACGAGCGCTCGCCGATGACCCCCGTGTACCCGGTGGCTCTGTACCTCCCCGGGTGACTCTGGCAGAATGTCCAGGAACGAGTGATCACACTCGCGTGCTCCGGGGTCGGTGTAATTCCGAACCGGCGGTGACAGTCCGCGAACCGTCCGCAGCCAGCGGCCGGCCGAGCCGGTGGAACTCCGGCACCGACGGTGAGAGTCCGGATGGGAGGATGCACGCGGCGTGCTCGGTCGCCGCTGTACAGGTGAGCCGATGGTGCCGGGGTCTTCGCGATCTCGCGCCACAAGGGTCCGCTGGCTACGCCGGCCTGAGTGCGCCGCAGACGGCCCCGAGGTCCGCGAACCTGACGAGGAGCCGCCCCGCGATGAGCCTGTTCCAGACCCTGTACGACGCCCACCTGACCATCGGTGGGCATGCGATCACCTGGCGGGAGATCATCGGCAACGCTTTCGGGTTCGCCTCCGCGATCGGTGGCCTGCGGCGCCGGGTGTGGGCGTGGCCGGTGGGCATCGTCGGCAACGTCTTGCTGTTCACGGTCTTCATCGGCACTGCCGTTGCGTACGGGCACGCACCGCCGTTGCTCGGGCAGGCCGGCCGGCAGGTGTTCTTTGTCCTGGTCAGCCTGTACGGGTGGCAGCGCTGGCGGGAGAGCCGTCGTACCGGTGGAGGCGCGGCACCCGCAGTCGCGCCGCGGTGGGCCACCGCCGCCGAGCGGACCGGATATCTGGCTGCCGCTGTCGCCAGTGTGCTCGTGCTGTTCTTCGTCTTCCGGCAGATCGGTGAGCTCTGGCCGGCGCCGTGGTGGTACTTCCTCGCCGACTCCTGGATCTTCGTGGGGTCGATCCTGGCGACGTACTCGATGGCTCGCGGCTGGGTCGACTTCTGGCTGTGCTAGATCGCCGTCGACCTGGTCGGGGTGCCGGAGCTGATCTACTTCAAGTACTACCCCTCCGCGCTGCTGTACGCCGTTTATGCCGGGCTCGTCGTCTACGGCTTCATCACGTGGCGACGGATCGCCGCGCAGGAGCCGCTCGCTGAGCCCACCGCGGAGATGGCCGGCCTATCCTGAACGATGCCCTCGCCGGTTCCTCTGCCTCGCACCTACCGGCCGTTCGGCGCCCGGCTTGCGGCGGCGACAGCGGGTGCCGCTCTGGTCGCGGCCACTGCGGTGTTGTGGCTGCTGCTCTCGAGCGACGTCAAGTCGGCGTTTACACCCGTGCAGCGGGTGACCGTGATCGTGTTCGTCGGCGCCATTCTCGCCGCGCTGTACGCCGTCGCCCGCGGCGCGCTGATCGCCGACTCAGCAGGCGTCACGGTGACCAACGGCTTCCGGACGCGCCGCTTCGAGTGGGCTGAGGTCGTCCGGGTGTCACTGACGACACACCGTCCCTGGGCGCTGCTCGACCTGGCCGATGGCTCGACCGTGTCGGTCATGGCGATCCAGAGCGCCGATGGTCAACGAGCGACCACCGCGGTGCGTGAGCTGGCCGCCTTGCTTGCTGAGCGCACGCGCACCGACAGGGACAGCTGAGGCCTGGAATCCTGCTTCACCGGGCGTCGGGCCGGCCAGCGAGAGAGGCAGCTCAGACGCCTCGGTCGGGCGCGGCCGGTGGCTCCTCGGTTGCCCGATAGGCGTCTTGATCGGCTTGCTTTTCTTCCACCTTGCGTTTGATGCGGCCGAGACCCGGCAAGCCGGCCAGCATGCCGTTCAGCTCCTTGGAGACGTCGAGCAGATCGCGAACGTCGGGCGCCACGGTGCCCAAGGTGTCGATGACCGGGATGATGTCGGTCTGCAGCTTGGTCACGAGCTCCGGCGTCAGGTTGACCATCTCGACGACGGCAGCTACTTCGTCGGGATCCGTCGTACTGGTGATCCGGTCGAGGATTGGTTGCAGCTTCTTCAGCGTCGGTTGGAACTGTTCGAGCAGCGGCGCCACCTGCGAGGTCAGGTCGGCTGCCTGCTCGACGATGGGCGCGGCTCGGTCGGCAACGGCCGCCACGCGCTTCACGACGGCCTGGGCCTCGTTACAGGTTGCCTCGATGCTGGCGACCACTTTGTCCACGCGCATTAGCAAGGCTTCCGCTGCGGTGAGGGCCTCCGCCACGCGAGGAAGTAGAGCAAGCACTTCTTCGATCCGATCGACACCTCTCCCAGCAACCGAGAGCCGCGTGGACGGGCCGGGCAGCAAACGAGCCATGGGCTCACACTAGGCGCTGGGCGCGATGCTGCTCCGCGGGGCTGCACCACACCCGACCGACCACGCGCATTCTGCTGGCACAGCAGAATGCGACTCTGGCTCGTCTGGTGCGTATGATCTTCGCTCTGGCTGGTAGCTTTCAGCTTGTCATTTCTCTATTGGCATCCAGCGGCGAGGAAGTTGACCAATGAAGGGTTTCAAAGAATTCATTTTGCGCGGCAATCTGGTCGAGCTGGCGGTGGCGTTCGTCATGGCTACGGCATTTGCGGCAGTAGTGACGGCCTTCGTGCAAATCGTCTTGGATATTATCGGCAAGGTCGGTGGCACACCGGACTTCTCCAACTACGCACCCGGCGGGATCCACGTCGGCCTGTGCTTGACTGCGCTAATCGCCTTCTTGATCTTGGGCGCCGTCGTGTACTTCTTTGTCGTCGTGCCCTACATGAAGGCACGCGAGCGCTTCATGCCAGGAGCCGGGGATGCGGCCCCAACTGAAGACATCACGCTTCTCACCGAGATCCGGGATTTGCTCCGGAGCTCAAGCACAGCCGGCTGACGCTGCCCCGTCCATCGCGCAACTCACGACTCCGAGTTGGGGTCTTTGTCACAACGCCGGTCGCCGCACGCTACCTCGGCGTGGCGCCTGGTTCCCCGGTGACCGTTTCCGCCACGGCTGTTCATCGCAGGGTGAGCGCAGTCTCCGGCTCAGCGAGGGGACAGCTTCTCGGGGTTGCGGATGTAGTTGAGGGCGGTGATGTTGCCTCGTCGCAGACCCGGGTCGCGGCGCGGCCCAGCTCCGCCAGCTCGGCGGCGGTTGGGAGATAGTGGCGGCACAGACGAGGCTCAGAGCCGCGGGTCCACCGGCTCCCCTATGGCTGGTCGTGCGTTTGCAACGGGAGATCTCACCTCGCCCGGGACACGGGGCGACCACTGTCTTTCCTGTCGTGTTTGATGGGCGTCAGTTCCTTCATGCACGACAAGTTCTGTGTCGTTCAGAACAACACCAAGGTGATCGAGAGGTGCTGGTCAACGCCGTTAGCCATCACTCCATTATGCCATCTTGAATATCAGTGGCTTGCAGCCGCTTCTATGACGCAACAAGCTTTATCCACAGAGACGTTCCACCGCTGGAAAGTGTCGGCGGCTGCTGCGATCATTTTACGTATGTTCGATCGGAATCCGGATGCTTCGTTGGTCGTCGATTTGGTGCGGGTGCAAGACTCCCCGCTGGTGCGCGACGCTGACCTGGCAGCCGTAGAACTGATCGAGCAGCTAGTGGCCTGGAACCGAGTCGTTGCGTGGGCCGAGTCCCAACGGTTGGCGACGATGCGCCGGTTCTGCGCCGCCCGAGTGAACGCCGACGAGCAGTGGCTTCCTGACCCTGCAGTGCACACACCGAGCCAGATCGGCGCAATCCGGCGACTGGAAGCCGACATGATCGAGCAGGCCGGCAAGTTCGCCGCCGAAGAAATCGCCCTCGCACTGAACATCTCCCCGACGATGGCGGCCAAGCAGCTGACGCTCGCTTCGGAGTTGGCGACCGTGCACCGTGACCTCGGCGACGCCCTAGGGCTCGGGCAGGTGAGCGCGTTCGTGGCGTCGATGGTTGCCACCGCCACCCGCCAACTCCCCGACAACGCCCGCCAAGCCGTAGACGCGGCGGTGACCGCAGACGCAACACAGCTACCCGCGGGGAAGGCGATCACCGCCGCCCGCAACCGAGTCACCGAACTCGATGGTGACGTCGACGCGCGCACCCGCCGGGCGATGCAGGAGCGTCGTGCGTTTCTCAAACCGCTCGATGACGGGGTTGCCCTCGTCGGGGCGGTGCTGCCGGCCGATGACGCAATCCGGGCGTTTACCCGCATCGACGACCTGGCCCGCACCTGCAAAGCAGCTGGGGACGCACAGACCCTGGACCAGCTGCGCGCCGACTTGTTCGCCAACGCCCTCGCCACCGCTGAGCTGGACACCGACCGCGACTCCGACGGGAAGCAGCAACAGACGAGGAAACCGGTGACAGTGCAGGTGACCATCGCGCTGACCAGCCTGTTGGGCTTGGACTCCCGCTGCGGCCGCCTCGACGGGTACGGCGCGATCACTCCCACCACCGCCCGTCACATCACGGCCGCCGGGGACACCACGCTGAAACGGTTGCTGGTCGACCCGGTCACCGGCGCCGTCATCACCGCCGACCCGACCCGGTACCGGCCTGATGCTGCCACGCAGCATGCGGTGCGGTGTCGGGACTGGCAGTGCCGACTCCCGGTCTGCACCGCCCGGGTCCGCGACCTCGACCACAAACAAGCCTTCGCCGACGGTGGACTCACCACGAGCACGGACGTGCAAGGACTGTGCGAACGATCCCACCTGGCCAAATCGCATCCCGGTTGGTCCGTCACGGGAGACACCGACACCGTGACCATCTGGCACACCCCAACGGGTCGTGAGTATCCGTCCCTACCGCCGCCAGCCACCGGCTACGGCACCGGACCACCCGGTGACCGTGACAAACCCCTCGACCTGCCGAGCTGGGCCACCGACCAACAGCAACTCCGCGCCCGGCTCACCACGCAACAACAACGCCCGCGCGGCGACGAGGACGGTCAACCCGGCAATGACCAAGCCGACGACGCAGCCGCCTGATCCAAGCGCGTTAGCCCGGTCGGCGGTCTCGCGGTCTTTTCGCCCTGGACGGCAACTCAACGCCCTCGACGGCAAGGTCGATGCGCGCTGGATGGCAAGGTCGATGCCTCGGCCGGGTAGGTTGGCGTGCTGGATGGCAAGGTCGATGTCCTTGGGGAACAGATCGGGACTGTTCTCGTGATGGTGCGCGGCGCACCAGGCAGCGACAGCTAGACCTGTTGCTCAGAGTTTGAGCTGCATCTCCGCGAGGTGCTCCACGGGACGGAAACCGAGCGCGTCATTGATCCGCACCATGGGGCCGTTCTCTTCCGCGTTCCACGAGTGCACGAGTGTGGCCTTCTGAGTGGTCCCCTGGAATCGGCGAAGGTTGGCGACCTTGATGGCCATCCCGAGCCGGTGACCGCGGGCCTCGGGCAGCACGAGGGTTCCGCCCTGAAACACCGCACCCTTGCGATGGTCCGTGATCATCATCTCGGTCAGCGCCACGACACGGCCCTCGGAAGACACCGCGATCGTCGAGGTTTCCGAGCGACCCAATGCGCGCCTGCGCTCCTCGCCTCCGCGAAGCCGCTCCTCGTCCCAAACCTCGGCCTCCAACTCCAGCTCTCCAGAAGGTGCTTCATTGAAGGCACTCTGTATCTCGCATACGCCTGGCACCCACTCGTCGGGCGCGCGGTCTTGCCAGGTGACGAGGCGATAGTCCCGATGATGGGGTTCGACTGCCTTGCCCAACTCCTCCAAGTGCTCGGCGCTAGCCGGGAGGTCGAGTACGCGGTGCAGAGCCAGGATCCCGGGCGTGAATCCGTGGTGCCGGAGGAAGGACCAACCTGGTGACGATTCCGAGTCGAGCGGCTTGTGGGCCTCAATGATCAACGTGGTTCGTCGCCGCGCGCGCATCGTCTCGATGACTGCGTTGAGGAGCTTGGTTCCGACGCCTCTGCGACGAAACCCGGGACGCACCAGCGGCTCCGCGTACGCCAGATGTTGGTTGTCGAGCAGCGGAAACGCCAGGTTGCTGCCGCCGATCAGCGTGTTGCCTTCGAACGCAACGAAGCCCGTCAACTCGCGAGTGGGGTTGTGCATGCGCAGTTGCGCAACACCGTCGTCGTACGACCAGAACGCGGCATAGGGTCGCTCGTACGCGTCAGCCGCCCGCGCTTGCCTCCCAGTACGCGCGCAGCAAGTCTTCGTCGTGTACGTCGACCCGCTCCACTCGCATGACAAGCCCTTAGAGGGGCCTACACGACCGCCTCAACCGGGTTATCGCCTGTCGAGCGCTACCGCGTTCACGTCTCCTCGTGCTCGACCGGGAGCAACCTCCAGGGCAGACTCGGCCGATGTGAGTGGCGCCATTGACAACAACAGTCCAGGTGACGACAACGAGCCAGGGGCCGTCACACCAGCCGTCGCGCCCACCGATCTGCCCACCCCGCGACACCCGGCGGGCAGCCCACGGGCTCTCGTCACCGAACTCGGTCAGCACGCCGGTGAGGAGACGGCCGCCGGCTGGTGCGCTGATTTGCTGAGCGGGTCTGACGTGCGCGACTACATCCCCGTGCTGCCATACCTGGGCCGAAACTGCGCGGAGGCGGCGGTCGATCCACGCTGGCACGACTACTGGCACCGCACCTGGGGAGCACGCGGTCTGCTGTACGTCTGGGCGGACTCGGTGACTCCAGTCGTGGTCGAGCACCTCTGTGATGAGCATTGGCGACCGGCTGAGATGTGCCTCAAGGTCGCGGCGCTGCGCGAGATCGGCGAAGCGGGTCCAGGCGCCGTACTCCTGGCTCGACACGAGCTGCCACGCGTCAGATCCGCTGCCCTCCGATGCCTTGGCGCAGTGGGGGACACCGAACACGTTGTGGCCGTCGAGGCGGCGCTTGACGACGACAGCCCAGACGTACGCCGTTCCGCGGCTCACGCCCACCAACGCCTCGCCGCACGACTCGACATGGCCTAACCTCGCGACGGATCACAAACCCCGTATTTGGGGGACTGGTCGCTGTCACCTAAGGTCAGGTGCTTCCGCCGCGTCAGCGATGCCGCGATTTCACTCCAGGAGGTACAGCGTGCGGGTGCTGGTCGCGCTCGGCGGCAACGCCCTGACCGGTCCCGATGGCAGCACGACACCGCAGGCGCAGATCACCGCTGCGCGCACTGCGATGAGCAGCGTGGCTGACCTGATTGCTGAGGGCATCGACGTCGTGCTCACCCATGGCAACGGTCCGCAGGTCGGCAATCTGCTGGTCACCAACGAAATGGCGGCCAAGGTGGTTCCTCCCGTACCGCTCGACTGGTGCGGCGCCGAGACGCAGGGCACCTTGGGCTTGGTCCTGGTCAACACCTTGGAGCACGAGCTCGAGACTCGCGGTTCCTATCGGCCGACAGCAGCCCTGATTACTCGGGCCCGCGTCGACCCTGACGACCCCGGGTTTCAAAAGCCCAGCAAGCCCATCGGCCGCTACGTCTCACGCGAGGACGCCGAGGCGCTGATGGCGCACGGTCAGACGTTCCAGGACCGCGGAGACAGAGGGTGGCGGCGAGTGGTGCCCTCACCCGAGCCGGTGGAGATCCTCGAGGCCAAGGTCGTGGCCACGTTGGTCGATGCGGGATACGTCGTGGTGGCCAACGGCGGCGGTGGCATTCCCGTCGTGCGGGAAGCCGACGGCTCATGGCGCGGGGTTGAAGCAGTGATCGACAAGGATCTGGGTGCGGCCATGCTCGCAGAGGCTCTGGACGTCGACCGGCTGGTGATCGCCACCGACGTCGAAGCCGCAATGCTCCGCTACGGCGAACCTGACGCCGAGCCGATCGGCGAGGTTCGGGCCAGCACGCTGCGTGGTTACGCCGAAGCCGGCCATTTCACGAGTGGCTCCATGGGACCCAAGGTCGAGGCGGTCTGCAGGTTCGTCGAACGCGTGGGTAAGCCAGCGGTGATCACCCGACTGGACAACATCGTCTGGGGAGTACGCGGTGAAATCGGCACCGTCGTTCTCCCGGATGTCAGCTAGAGGTCTGGCTCCGAGGCCACGCGATACGTGTTGCGGCCGGCCCGTTTCGCACGGTAGAGAGCCTGGTCGGCGCGCTTCTCCAAGGCCATCGGAGACTCGCCGACAATGGCCATCGCAAGTCCCAACGACAAGCTGCCGCTGGGGACGGATCGTGCTGTTTCTAGCAGGCGTTGCGTGACTTTTTCGGCCTCGATCTCGTCGGCGGTGGCGATGATCGCGGCGAATTCGTCGCCGCCGATGCGGTAGAGCGTGTCCTGGGCGCGCAGCGCACTCGCGAGCTCTCGCGCCAATCGTTGCAACAGTTCGTCGCCCGCCTGATGCCCGTGTGCGTCGTTGACCGCCTTGAACCTGTCGATGTCCATGACGATGACTGCGGTCTGTTTCTGCGCGGGCTGGCTGACCACGTCGGCGAGGGCAGTTCGGAACGTGCCGGCGTGACCCAGCCCGGTGAGCGGGTCCTGTGCAGCCTGCCGTCGCAACTGGTCAACCGCCCTGACGGTCCGCAGCGATGTGGCCGTGAGCGCCCCGAGCACTTCGAGCAGCTCCACCGTCGTGGACGCCGGCACCACAGCCGCCGGGTCAGCCACGATCAGGACACCCAGGTTTTCACGCGACGCCAGTAGTGGCACGGCGACCACCGCCTTCGCGCCGGCACGGCGTACCTGCTCATGGCCGGCGGCCCCCTGACCTGAGGTGCCATCGACGGAGTAGCACGACGTGCCGGAGGCCACCCACGACGCGAACATCCGAAGCCCCCGCTGGTCGATGCGCTCGAGCCTGCTTTGCAGCGGACCGCCCGCGGCTCCGACGATCAGCCGGGTGCCGACCGGCGTGACTAAGGCGGCGGAGTCAAGCCCTGACAGGTCGGTCGCGGCCGCCAGAACCAGCTGTTGGAGCTCGCGTTCCTCGGTGGCAGCCGCGAAGTGCTGGGCGTGCATCGCGAGCCGCTGGTAACCAGGCTCTGACGGGATGCCACCAAGCTCGTGCACGCGATCGGCGAGCAGGTCGGCGATCTCGGTCAGCAGTGGCAGCGCGTCGGGGGGCAGGTCGGTGAGGCTTTCGACGTTCAACGCTCCTTGCACTCGGTCCGCGGTGCGGATCGGTACACATACCTCGCTGCGCACGCCGGCGACAGCGGCTAGGTATTCGTCGGAGTCGCGCACCCGGGGCAGGTCGACCGGCTCTCCGGTTCGGAAGCACTGGCCGATGACGCCGGCGCTGGTCGGGATGCCGTCGTAAACCTTGGAATAGCCGCGCACCGCGAAGCAGCGCAACCGTCCGCCCCGGAAGAGGTAGATGGACGGCATAGGGAAACCGATGGCGAGGAGGTGATCTACGACCAGCTCACACGCAGTCCGTACGTCGGAGGCGTCGTCGAGCGAGCGGATCAGCTCTTCGGCTGCGCCATCTTGTTGGCGCTGGGGATTGCCTTCGGCGATGAGCAAGCGCTCAGGCCCCTTTCGTGGTCGCAGGCAAATAGGCGAACCGGCACCCCCGCAACCGCTTAGCAGCGCTTCCAGCGTAGTGCCAGATCACCCGATTGCCCACCGTTCGCGAACTGTTTTGGCACCCGTCGTGGGCAAGGCTCGCCTCAGTCGGTGCGCAGCAGCAGGTCAGCGCGCTCCCGGGTCGAGTTTGCGGCGAAGTGTGAGGCCTCGGAGTCGAGCCACGCCAACCATCGCGGCAACACCTCGACGCCGTCACGGTCCACCCCGCGGGCCAGCCGGACGTCACGAGGAGCCTCCACCCAGACCAGCAGTGTCAGGTAGTCGGCATAGGCGCGGGCGCCGGCCCCACAACCTTCCAAGATCACGACGTCGGCCGGGGGCAGGTCGTGCCACTCGGCGAACCGGCCGCTCGCCCAGTCGAAGCGCTGCCAGCGGCCGGGGCGGTCTTCAGCGAGCGGCTGCAGGATCTGCTCAAGCACCCGCTGCTCGAGAGCGGCGCTGGCATCCAACCCGGTCCACCCCTCGAAGAGTTCGTCCATGTGAACTAGTTCGACCAAGCGCCCGCAGTTGCCCGGCAGCAGCCGCAGCCGCAGCTGCTCGGCGAGCGTGGTCTTGCCCGACCCGGCCGGCCCGTCGATCGCGACCACGCGCGACCGGCCAGCTGTGGCGCGCCGGGCGACCACTTCGGCGCACAAATCGGACAACGCCACTTCGTCGTACGGCGCCTTCACCGCGTCAGGGTAGTAGCGAGGCAGACTTCCGCCGCTGAGATGACGCCGCTGACGCCGGCTGATATCTTGTGCTGGACCTCAGCGTCCGCCGGAATGTTGCGCTCCACCGCAGTGTTTGGACGTCTGAGCAAGCGGAGGCCACCTCCCACCCGCACGGCAAGGGATTTCTACGTCGTCGGGTCCGGTCGCGAGACTCGTCTCGCCTTCGTCGGCGCCCCGGGCGCCCGAAGTGGTGGCTCCCGTGTTCGGCGACATCAACACAGGAGGACCCATCACCACAGAAATTCGCGTCAATGATCGGATCAGGGTGCCCGAGGTACGCCTCGTCGGCCCAAACGGCGAGCAGGTCGGCATCGTCCGCATCGACGATGCACTTCGACTGGCTCAGGAGTCAGACCTCGACCTAGTCGAGGTGGCCCCCATGGCCCGGCCGCCGGTTTGCAAGCTGATGGACTACGGCAAGTTCAAGTACGAGACCGCGCAGAAGGCCCGCGAGTCCCGCCGCAACCAGACCAACACCGTCATCAAAGAGATGAAGCTGCGGCCCAAGATCGACGCCCACGACTACGAGACCAAGAAGGGCCACGTCGTGCGCTTCTTGCGGGGCGGCGACAAGGTCAAGATCACCATCATGTTTCGCGGCCGGGAGCAGCATCGACCAGAACTTGGGTTCCGGTTGCTGCAGCGGCTAGCAGTCGACGTACAGGAGCTCGGCTTTGTCGAGTCGTCACCCAAGCAGGACGGCCGCAACATGGTCATGGTGCTGGGTCCGCACAAGAAGAAGTCCGAAGCCAAGGCGGAGGTGCGGGCCGAGCGCGAGCGCCAACGGCTGGCAAGCCTCGACGCCGAGCACTGATCCCACGGCCACCGCACACCACCCAGCCCGACCGCCGGGCTGACCTGACCAACGAAGGACGAGCCATGCCGAAGATGAAGACCCACTCAGGCACGAAGAAACGCGTCAAAGTGACCGGTTCCGGCAAGCTCATGCGTCTGCAGGCACGCCGCAAGGCGGGCGCCGCGTTCGCGTCTACACCTATCGCGGGGTCGAGGAAGCACCGCCGGCAGCAGGCCGGCAGCGTGGATGTCGCGAACAGCGACCTGCGTCGGGTCAAGAAGCTGCTCGGCCGCTGACCGCGAGCAGACCGGTTCCATCCACTTAACGACTGAGGAGTATCACCAAGTGGCACGCGTCAAGAGGTCGGTCAACGCCGCCAAGAAGCGCCGCGAAACACTGGAGCGCGCCGCGGGTTACCGCGGCCAGCGCTCCCGGCTCTACCGCAAGGCTAAGGAGCAGGTCACTCATTCGCTGGGCTACAGCTACCGCGACCGCCGTGCCAAGAAGGGCGATTTCCGGCGGCTGTGGATCCAACGCATCAACGCCGCGGCTCGAGCTCACGGTCTCACGTACAACCGGTTCATCCAAGGCCTGCGCGGGGCCGGCGTCGAGGTCGACCGCAAGATCCTCGCCGACCTGGCTGTCAACGACCCCGCTACCTTCGCCACGCTGGTCGACCTGGCTCGCGGCGCCCTAGCCGGGAGCGGAACGGAACACAGCGAAGCCGAGTCGTCGAGCGAGCCGGCTGCCGCTGGAGCCTCGGTCGCCTGAGCCTTCGAGCTCCGTCAAGGCAGCTCGCCGGCTGCTGCGCCGCTCGGGGCGCAAGCGAGCCCGGCGGTTCCTGGCCGAAGGGCCGCAAGCTGTCCGGGAGGCGCTCGCCTGCACCGACCAGGTCGAGGAGGTCTTCGCGACTCCTGACGCCGCTCGTCGGTACGCCGATCTGCTGCACACCTATGCGTGGCGCGGCGCGCCGTGGCGCCTCGTCGACGAGACCGCTCTCGCGGCGCTCAGTGAAACGGTGACCCCGCAGGGCCTGATCGCTGTATGCCGCTTGCCCGACGCCGAGCTACCAGAGCTGGCCGGGTCAAGGCCCGGCCTGATCGCGGTATGTGCGGCGGTGCGCGATCCGGGAAATGCCGGCACCGTCATTCGCTGCGCCGACGCCGCCGGCGCGGGCGGTGTCGTGTTCGCCGGCGACTGCGTGGACCCGTTCAACGGCAAAGCCGTACGGGCCAGCGCTGGCTCGATCTTCCACCTGCCCGTGGTGGTCGACGTACCGCTCGGCGCTGTCGTCGCCACCCTGCGCTCCGTTGGCATGCAGATCGTCGCGGCCGACGGGTCAGGCGAGCTGACCCTGGACCAAGCTGAGGACGAAGGAGTGCTCGCGCGACCGACCGCCTGGATGTTTGGGAACGAGGCCTGGGGGCTGCCGGCGGCCGACCTGGCGCTCTGCGACCTGGGAGTCCGGGTGCCGATCTACGGGCGTGCCGAGAGCCTCAACCTGGCCACCGCGGCGGCTGTGTGCCTGTATGCGTCAGCCCGCGCGCATCGCGCCGAGTGACACAGTCGATCACCGTTGTCGTCGTACGCTGAGAGTGCCCGGCGCAGCGGACTTGAGCACAAACCGGCTCGCGGGGCGGACGCCTGCCTTCCTAGACTCTGCGGAGCCGATCGACCCTGCGACCACCGAAGGAGAGGCGCTGCCTCAGTGTCTGGGCCCAATCGTGACTACGACCCCGTCGAGGTGACGTCGTTGCACGCCGACCAGGTCGATGCCATGCGAGACGCTGCGCTGGCAGCGATCTCAGACGCTGGCTCACTTGAGGAGTGGGGCTCGGTCCGGCTGGAGTTCGCCGGGGACCGAGCCCCCCTGAGCCTGGCCAACCGGGAGATCGGCGCCCTCCCACCACAAGCTCGCAAAGCCGCCGGGCAGCGTGTCGTCTCCGCACGAGCCTCGGTGCAAGAGGCTCTGGCGAGCCGTCGCGCCGACCTCGAGGCGGAGCACGAGGCGCGCATCGTGGTCGAGGAGGTCGTCGACGTCACGTTGCCCTACGACCGTGACCCGCGCGGCGCCAGGCATCCGCTCACTACGCTGCAGGAGCGGATCGTCGACGTCTTCGTCGCGATGGGCTGGGAAATCGCCGAAGGTCCCGAGGCTGAGGCTGGCTGGTTGAACTTCGACGCGCTCAACCTCGGGCCCGACCATCCCTCGCGCACCCTGCAGGACACCATGTTCCTCGAACCGTCGGAGTCCCAGGTCGTACTCCGCACCCATACCTCGCCGGTTCAGGCTCGCAGCCTGCTCACTCGCAACCTGCCGGTGTACGTCGTCTGCCCGGGCCGCGTTTACCGCACCGACGAGCTCGACGCCACGCACACGCCGGTGTTTCACCAGGTGGAGGGCCTCGCGGTGGATCGTGGCCTTTCGATGGCCCATCTCAAGGGCACCCTCGACGCCTTCGCGGCCGCGATGTTCGGGAACGGGGTGACGACGCGCTTCCGGCCGTCGTACTTCCCGTTCACCGAGCCGTCGGCGGAGGTCGACCTGATCTGCTTCGTGTGCCGTGGCCAGCAACCGGCCGTCGAGACCTGCCGCACCTGCAAAGGCGAGGGTTGGATCGAGTGGGGAGGCTGCGGCATCGTCAACCCCCGCGTGCTGGTGGCGTGTGGCGTCGACCCCGACGTCTACTCGGGCTTCGCCTTCGGCATGGGCATCGACCGCACGTTGATGGTGCGCCACGACATCCCGGACATGCGGGACCTGGTCGAGGGCGACGTCCGGTTCACGATGGCTTTCGGAATGGAGCTGTAGGACCATGCGGGTCCCCGTTTCCTGGTTGCGCGAGTACGTCGACCTGCCAGCCGACCTGCCGGTTGCCGAGCTCGCGGGCCGGCTCACCATGCTCGGGCTCAAGCTGGAGGCGCTCGAGTCGGTTGGCGGCGATCTGAGCGGGCCGCTGGTCGTCGGCCGGGTCGAGACGTCCGAGCCCGAGACTCACTCCAACGGCAAGACGATCCGCTGGTGCTTAGTGGACGTCGGTGTCGACGAGCCACGGGGCATCGTCTGTGGCGCCAGCAACTTCGGCGCCGGCGACCTGGTCGTAGTGGCGCTGCCGGGCGCGGTGCTGCCGGGCGGCTTCGAGATCGGTGCTCGCACGACCTACGGGCATGTGTCCGACGGCATGATGTGCTCGGCCCGGGAGCTGGGCGTCGGTGACGACGCCGGCGGCATCGTCGTGCTCCAGCCGGCGTCTGCCAAGCCTGGTGACGACGCGGAAGACGCACTGCACCTGCGCGACGACGTCATCGAGTTCGAGATCAACCCCGACAGGGCGTACGCCCTGTCGCTGCGCGGTGTCGCGCGCGAAGCGGCAACCGCCTACGGGTTGCCGTTCGACGATCCGGCTCTGTCGCTCGCTGCCGCCGACCCCGGCCCCGGCTATCCGGTGCGCGTCGAGGACCCAGCGGAGTGCCCAGTGTTCGTGGCGCTCGAGGTCACCGGATTTGACCCGACCGCTCCGTCGCCCCGCTGGCTGGCTCGGCGGGTGCAGCTGGCCGGCATGCGTCCGCTCTCGCTTGCCGTCGACGTCACCAACTACGTCATGCTCGAGCTCGGCACCCCAATTCATGGCTACGACAAGGCGAAGCTGCAGGGCCCGATCGTCGTACGCCGGGCAGCGGCTGGAGAGTCGCTTCGCACGCTCGACGCAGTGGTGCGCACGCTTGACCCTGGCGACGTCGTGATCACCGACGACAGCGGACCTCTCGGCCTGGCAGGGGTGATGGGTGGCGCTGCGACGGAGCTCAGCCCCACGACGCACGGCATCGTCATCGAGGCAGCTGCATTCGACCCGGTGCTCGTCGCACGCACCGCCCGCCGGCACAAGCTGCCCAGCGAAGCCGCCAAGCGCTTCGAGCGGGGTGTCGACCCGACGATAGCCGCTACAGCTGCTCGCCGAGTCGCAGACTTGCTCGTTGCGTACGGCGGCGGGCACGTGGCCGACACCGCCACGGTCATCGGCAGCCCGCCTCCGCGGCTCCGCATCTCTCTGCCAGCCGAGCTTCCGGAGCGCATCGCTGGTTTCCCGATATCGCCGGATGACGTTGAGTCAGCGCTCGCTGTGGTGGGTTGTCACGTGCAGCGCCTCACAGCAGGCGAGCTCGGCGCCACCCCACCTGCCTGGCGAGCCGATTTGACCGACCCATACGACCTCGTCGAGGAGGTCGTGCGCATCCGCGGCTACGAGCACGTGCCCAGCCTGGTCCCGGCCGCGCCGGCCGGAAACGGCCTCTCGACCTCCCCGCGCCTGCGCCGCCGCGTGCGTCGCGCGGCGGCCGCGGCGGGCTACGCGGAGGTCTGGAGTTATCCGTTCGTGGGCGCCGCCGACCTGGCTCGCCTCGGCCTGCCCGACGACGACAGCCGGCGCATCTCGCTGCGGGTCAGCAACCCCCTGTCGGATGAGGAGCCGCTGCTGCGCACGACGTTGCTCCCGGGGTTGCTGCGGGCTCTCGCCCTCAACTCCGGCCGCGGGCAGAGCGATGTCGCGCTCTTCGAGATGGGCAGCGTCTTCCTTCCCGACCGAGACGGCCCTCCCACGCCGCCCGACCTTCCCGTCGACCGACGACCCACCACCGAGGAGCTCAAGCAGCTTGCCGCGACTCTCCCTGCTCAACCGCTGCACCTGGCAGCGACCCTGTCCGGGCAGCGTGCGCCGGCGAGCTGGTGGGGGCTGGCCCGATCGAGTGGCTGGGCCGACGCGGTGCAGCTGTGCCGCGACGTAGCAGCCGAGCTCGGCGTACCGGCCGAGGTGATCGCTGGCCAGCGGGCTCCGTGGCACCCGGGGCGTTGTGCGCTCCTCGTGGTATCCGACGCGGTGGTCGGCGCAGCGGGTGAGCTGCACCCGCGAGTTTGCGCGGCGTACGGCGTCGCTCCACGCACCGCCGCCGCTGAGCTCGACTTGTCGGCGCTGCTCTCGCAAGCGGCGGCTGTGAGGGTGGCGGCACCGGAGCTGTCGCCATACCCCTTGGCCAAGGAGGACGTGGCGCTCGTGGTCGATAGGCAGGTGCCGGCCGCTGAGGTGGCCGCCGCTCTGCGCCGCGGGGCGGGTGAGTTGCTGGAGTCGCTGCGCCTGTTCGATGTGTACGCCGGCGAGCAGGTGGGCGAGGGCAAGAAGTCACTGGCATTCTCGTTGCGCTTCCGGGCTGCCGACCACACCCTCACCGACGCCGAAATCAAGCGTTCCCGCGACGCAGCTGTGTCGGCCGCCGGTCGTGCGGTGGGCGCCGTCCAGCGCCGTTGACCTCCCGCCATCGACCAGCCAGCTCTAGGCGGCCCTCGCCAACCAACCAACTAACTAACTAACCAACTAACCAACAAACCAACAAACCAAGGACACCGATGCTCCGCTCCTTCCTCCGAGACGACGACCTCACGACCGATGAGCAGGCGGAGATCCTCGAGCTTGCTGACGCCTTTCGCGCGAAGCGCTTTCACCGCCAACCGCTGACTGGTCCGCAGAGCGTCGCGGTCATCTTCGACAAGCCCTCCACCCGCACCCGGGTGTCGTTCTCGGTGGGGATTGCCGAGCTTGGCGGATATCCGCTGGTCATCGACGCGCAGTCGTCGCAAATGGGGCGAGGGGAGCCGATCGCAGACACCGCAAGAGTGCTGGACCGGCAGGTCGAGGCGATTGTATGGCGCACCTTCGGTCAGGACCGGGTCGAGGAGATGGCAGCCGCCGCGTCGGTGCCGGTGGTCAACGCGCTGACCGACAGCTTCCACCCCTGTCAGGTGTTGGCCGATCTGCAGACGATTCGCGCCGCCAAGGGCCGCCTTGCCGGACTGACGCTCACCTACCTCGGAGACGGCGCCAACAACATGGCGCACTCCTACCTGCTTGGTGGAGCGCTGGCGGGGATGCACGTGCGGGTCGGCGCACCGGAGGGCTACTCGCCGGACCCAGCCATCCTTGACCGGGCGAGGCAGATCTGCGCCGAGACAGGTGGGTCAGCGCGGCACGAGACGTCGCCCGAGGTCGCCGTTGGTGGTGCTGACGTCCTGGCCACGGACACGTGGGTGTCGATGGGTCAGGAGGAGCAAGCGGGTGATCGGTCATCGCCGTTCGTGCCCTTCACCATCGACACGTCGGCGTTGGCCCGCGCCGACGAGCAAGCCATCGTCTTGCACTGTCTCCCGGCCTACCGCGGCAAGGAGATCGCCGCCGAAGTCATCGACGGTCCGCACAGTGTGGTGTGGGATGAGGCAGAGAACCGGTTGCACGCACAGAAGGCGTTGCTCACCTGGCTCCTGGACAAGGCGCGCGCCAACGCGTGATTGAGCAGCTCCGGCAGCGGTTACGGGGGTGCCGGAGCACGCGGATTCCGCTTGTACGCCGACACCGTGGCATCGTCCTTGAGCCAAAACCGCCACGGCAGGTCGGCGGCCCTGCTCACGCCCACTCGGGGACCGGCCGCGACCGCCGCTGCGGGGGGCAGCACGTCCGGAGCGGCTAAGCGCAGTTGACCGCCGGCGAGAAGGTCAGCACCGTTGGCCTTTCCGGTGACCCCGAGGGCTTGCGTCAACGTCGCCGGCCCGCGCGCAAGTGACCGCTCCGCTACCCGATCACCACGCCGCACTCTGGCAAGATCTGCACCCGCCACCACCCGCCCGGCGCGCAACAGCACCGCTGACGGCGTACCTGCTGGGCCGCAGACGACATTGGCGCACCAGTGCACGCCGTAGCTGAAGTAGACGTAGAGGTGGCCGGCGGGACCGAACATGACGGCGTTGCGGGCAGTGCGATGCCGGAAGGCATGGGAAGCGGGATCGGACGCCCCGTCGTACGCCTCCACTTCGGTCAGCTCGACCGAGACCACACCCTCGGGGGAAGTGGCAGTCAGCTCCCACCCGAGCAACGTAGGCGCCACCTCGGGCGCAGGCCGGCTCAGCCAGGCCCTGATGTCGTCACGCACGGACTCGATCCTGCCGTGCAGTCCGACCCGCTGGGTCCTGGACCCCGGAGTCCTGAACCCAGGCATGCGAGGGTTGACGAGTGAGCCAGTTCGATGCGGCGCCGTCCGTCTTCGACAACCATGCAGAGTCGTGGCGTACCTACGTGCAGACGCCCTGGGCAAGAGTCCGGTACTCGCTGGTCGCCGAGGTGCTGGACGAGCACTTGGAAGCGCTCGAAGGCGGGTCGGCGTCGGCGCGCATCCTGGATTTCGGCGGCGGTGACGGCCAGGACGCGGTGCGGCTGGCGGCGCGCGGGCATCGGGTGACGATCCTCGACACCAGTGTGGCCATGCTCGAGGAGGCTCGGAGCCGTGCTGCCGCTGCCGGTGCCGCTGATCAGCTTCGCCTCGTGCACGGCGGGGTGGAGCAGTTGACATCGGCGGTCGCAGCCGGCGACGCATATGACCTCGTGCTCTGCCACTTCGTGATCCAGTACGTCGCCGACCCAGCGTCGCTCGTGGTCGCCTTGAGCTCTGCCGTGCGACCAGGCGGGCTCCTGACGCTCATGGCGCCAAATCCGGCGTCCGATGTCTTGGCGCGGGCAGTTCGCGACCTCGACCCGGCAGGAGCCTTGGCTCTCCTCGACGCGCCGACCGTCAAGGCAGTGACCTTCGAGCAGCACGTCGCTCGGATCGACGCGCACACCGGCCGGCAGCTGCTCGAACACGCTGGCTGCGCGGTATTGGAGCATTATGGGATCCGAGCGGTTATCGACTTGATCGCCGACGACGCCGCCAAGCACGATGCGCTGTGCTTCCAGCAGATCCAGCGGTTGGAGCGGGCGGTGTGCCGCCGCTCGCCGTACCGCGACGTGGCCCGCGCATGGCTGCTGGTTGCACGCAAGGACGAAAACACGTCGAAGGGAGCGGTTAACGGTGGCTGAGCAAGTCCTGGAGGACCTGTCCTGGCGTGGGTTGGTAGCGCAGTCCACCGACCTTGATGCTTTGCGGACGGAGCTGGCTGCTGGCCCGGTGACCATCTACTGCGGGTTCGACCCGACAGCTCCGAGCCTGCACATAGGCAACCTCTTGCAGATCTTGACGCTGCGCCGGTTCCAAGACTGCGGTCACCGGCCCATCGGAGTCGTCGGGGGTGCGACCGGCATGATCGGCGATCCCAAGGAGTCGGGGGAGCGGCGGCTCAACTCGCTCGACGTCATCAAGGCCTGGACCGAGACGATTCGTGAGCAGCTGGAGCGGTTCTTGTCCTTCGAAGGTCCGCAGGCCGCCATGGTCGTCAACAACTACGACTGGACCGCGAGCTTGTCCACCATCGACTTCCTGCGGGACATCGGCAAGCACTTCCCGGTCAACCGGATGCTCGCCCGCGACGTCATCCGTTCTCGACTGGACTCCGGCCTCTCCTACACCGAGTTCAGCTACGTCCTCCTGCAGTCGATGGACTACCTCAACCTCTTCCGTGACCACGGTGTGCGCTTGCAGACCGGCGGCAGCGACCAGTGGGGCAATCTCACCGCAGGTGTCGATCTGGTGCGTCGCGCGGAGGGCGAGCGCGTGCACGCTCTGGCGACGCCGTTGGTGACAAAAGCCGACGGGACCAAGTTCGGCAAGACAGAGACCGACACCGTCTGGCTCGACGCCGAAATGACGTCGCCGTACGCCTTCTACCAGTTCTGGTTCAACACCGACGACCGCGATGTGGTCTCGCTGCTGAAATACTTCACGTTCCTCGACCAGGCGACGATCGGGAAGCTGGCGGACGAGGTCGCCGAGAGGCCGGCGAGCCGGGCGGCGCAGCGCGCGCTGGCCGAGGAGATGACGACCCGGACGCACGGCGCCGAGCAGACTCGGCGGGTCGTCGCTGCTGCCGAGGCGTTGTTTGGCGGCGGCGACCTCCGCCAGCTCGATCAGACAACGCTGGCAGCAGCTCTCCAGCAGACGCCGTACGCCGACGCCGATCCCAGTGCGCTGCCCACGTTCAGCGAGCTGCTCACCTCGTGCGGACTGGCTCCGAGCCGAAGTTCGGCTCGACGCACCGTCAGCGAAGGCGGCGCCTACCTCAACAACGTGCGCATAAGTGATGCCGATGCGCGACCCGCCGCAGCTGACGCGCTTCCCGGTGGGTGGTTGGTCCTACGACGGGGCAAGCGCAACGTCGCCGGCGTCCGTCTGCACTGAGCGTCCGTCTGCACTTGAGCCATCGACTGCTGACGTGCTGGCGTGGGGCGGTTGATCCCGGTGCCGTGTGTGCCTACAGTGGCTCGACCTCGCCGGTTCGTGGCCCTAGGTTGCAGCCGGTTTCCGGCTCGTGACGCGGCTCAGAGCTCGCGACACCCCGCCTGCCAAGCGGTTTGACCGGCAGACGGGCGACCGGTAGGTTAGATCGAGTGCCTCGGCGCGGCCGGGAAGCCGTCCCGCAGGTGTGTGCACGATCCTTGAGAACTCAACAGTGTGCCAAAAGTCGACGACGAATTAATGAAACGCCCCGTCGGCGAAGTCGATTCATTCGCCTTCGTCGCACGGTTCCTTTGGTAAGACAGCCGGTCGAGCACTGCGCTCGGCTCGGCTCTTGCCGGGATACTCCAAGAAGTCGACGGCGTGGTTTCGATCACGC
>JBBPZH010000077.1:0-12763 GCA_038198965.1 Propionibacteriales bacterium | reverse complement strand
TGACTTCGCCGTCATTGCCGAGACCGTCGAGGCGGCGGCTGTGGAGGTCGTGCACCGTCTCCTCGGCGGGGGCGGAGAGCTGCTGACCTTGGTGACCGGCGATGGATGTGACGAGAGTGTCGTACGCGCAGTCAGTGAAGCCGTCGGCAGATCTCGCCCCGACGTCGACGTGACGATCTATGCGGGAGCGCAGTCTCATTACCCGTTGCTGATCGGAGTCGAGTGATGGCCGACCTCGATAGCCCACTGCGGTCCGTGCTCGACCCGCGCTCGCATCAGGCGCTCCGCAAGGCATTCGGTATGCAGACAGTGAGCGATCTGGTGCACCATTTCCCGCGCCGGCTGGAGGACAGGGGCGAGCTGACCGACTTCTCCGAACTGCGGGTCGGCGAGCACGTCACCGTGTTGGCCAAGACCGAGCGGGTTGAGAGCTTCCGTTACAAACCCAAGTCGGGAGGGCGGCAAGCGGTGCGCACCGAAGTCGTCGTCACCGATGGTAGGCGCAAGCTGCTGCTTACCTTCTTCCGTCAGCCGTGGAAGGCCGGGCAGCTGGAGGCCGGCACCGTGGCGCTGTTCAGCGGCAAGGTCAACTTGTTCCGCCAGCAACGGCAGCTGCTCCAACCGACCTGCGACGTGTTGCCGGCGCACGACCTCGACGAGGTTTCCGGCGTCCAGGCCGAACGGTGGCTGCCGATCTATCCCGCCACGTCGACGGTGTCGTCGATGCAGATCAAGAAGGCGGTTGGCGTGGTCCTGGACCAGCTTGACGACCTGCCCGACCCGTTGCCCGACGAGATCCAAGCCGGCCAGGGGCTGCTCGTGTCGTACCGGGATGCTCTGGAGGCCATTCACCGGCCGGCCGACAGCGCCCACTGGCAGAACGCGCGTCGTCGACTTCGGTTCGACGAGGCGCTGAAGCTCCAGATGGTGCTGGCCCAACGCCGGCGACTCGTCGCGATGCTGGCCGCCGAGCCCCGACCAGAACGCAGCGGCGGGTTGCGTGCCAGCTTCCAAGAGCGCCTGCCGTTCGAGCTGACCGCCGGGCAGCGCGAGATCGCGGCACAGCTCGCTGCCGAGCTTGGCCAGCCGCATCCGATGCACCGGCTGCTGCAGGGAGAGGTGGGCTCGGGCAAGACTGTGGTCGCGCTGCTGGCCATGCTGCAGGTGGTCGACCGCAACGGTCAGGCCGCGCTGCTCGCCCCGACCGAGGTGTTGGCGGCACAGCATTACCGGTCGATCCGCGCGTTGCTGGGGCCGCTCGGTGACGCCGGACTCTTGGGTGGTGCCGATCACGCAACGTCGGTGGCTTTGCTCACCGGTTCGCTGCCGGCGTCCCGCCGACGAGAGGCGCTGTCGGCCGCGGCGTCCGGAGCGGCGGGCATCGTCGTTGGCACCCATGCCTTGCTCGAAGAGCAGGTTCAGTTCGCCGACCTCGGACTCGTCGTGATCGACGAGCAGCACCGTTTCGGTGTGGAGCAACGCGCCGCTCTCACTGACAAGGGAGGCGCCACGCCACCTCACGTCTTGGTCATGACGGCGACACCGATCCCTCGCACGGTGGCGATGACCGTGTTCGGCGACCTCGATCTCTCGACGCTGCGCGAGCTCCCCGCCGGACGGCCGTCAGTGCAGTCGACCGTCGTACCCGTTGGTGAGCGCCCCGACTGGAGGGACCGGGTGTGGCAGCGGGTCAGGGAGGAGGTGGCCGCCGGCCGGCAGGCCTATGTGGTGTGCCCCCGCATCGGCGGCGAGCCGGAGTCCGCCATGGAGGAGCTCGAGCCTGATCCCGCCGACGACGCCCCGCGTCGACCACCACTCGCCGTGGCCGACGTTGCAGCCGAGCTGGTGGCTGGACCGCTCGCCGGTTTGCGTGTCTACATGTTGCACGGGCGGCTGCCCGCAGAGGAGAAGGACGACCTGATGCGCCGGTTCGCCGCCGGTGACGTCGACGTGCTGGTGGCCACGACCGTCATCGAGGTCGGTGTCGACGTCGCCAACGCCACCGTCATGGTCGTGATGGACGCTGACCGGTACGGCGTCTCCCAGCTGCACCAGCTGCGTGGCCGGATCGGCCGGGGATCGGCAGCGAGCCTGTGCTTGCTCGTCACCGAAGCCGCCTCCGGTTCGCCGTCGAGGGAGCGGCTGGAGGCTGTGGCTGCCACCTCCGACGGGTTTGAACTGGCGCAGCTGGACCTGCAGACGCGGCGTGAGGGCGATGTCCTCGGCGCCACGCAGTCCGGCAGCCGGTCGAGCCTTCGGCTGTTGTCGGTGTTGCGCGACGCCGACGTCATTTCGGCCGCCCGATCGGCCGCGGAGGCCATCCTCGACGGTGATCCGTTGCTCGATCGGCATCCATTGCTGGCTCGAGAGGTCGCGGCCCTCACCGAGACCGAGCAAGCCAGCTACCTCGACAAGTCGTGACGCCAGACGGCTGACCTGCGGAAACGTGCTCTGACCTGGGCAGATACACCGTTGGTTGCGTTGGCTAATGGTGGCTGTAGGGGGTCGTTTGCGGACTTCTTGCGGACTTTCTGCGGACTAGACCCGGTCGTCGGCCGACCCATTGGCTGCATCCCTATGACGCCTGCGTGACCGCCCCACAAGACTCGCAACCGAAGCGACCCCGCCCGAGAGGCGAGTCTGGGGCGGGGTCTAGGAATCACTGACTAGGAGTGACCCCATGCACGACATGTTTCCACCGTCCGAGGCCTGCGGCGCGCGGACGCTTGCAGTGGCGACGACTCCGAGTGGCTGCGCTCGGCGGAGCGTTACGCGAACATGACGACGAAACGGCGACGCCAAGCTGACCGGACCATTGCTTGTGCCCTCGATGCCGAGCAGGCAAGCGGTGGCGCCGTTCATACGACGGTGAGTTTCGACCATCCGCCAGGCTGCTAGCGCAGACGCTGACCGCAGCATGGCGCCGGTCGAGCACAAACGACCGCTGTAGGCCAGCGCCAGGCGACGGTGTGCCGGCTAGATCCGGCGGATGTGGCCTTCGGTGTCGTGTCGCTGCACACGCCTATCGTCTGTCGATGCGCCGCGTCGATCCTCCCAAGCCAGTCCAGGTGCTCCACGGCGACGCTTGGCACGACGGTTGGCTGGAGGCGTGGCGACGTGACCGGGATGGGTGGCGGGCTTACGTCCGGTTCAGCGTCGAGGTTGGGCTACAACACTTGCTCTGGGTCGGTGCCGATGACGTTCGGCCTACCGCCACCAGCTAGCTTCGCCAGCAGCCACGCGACCGTCAGCACTCGGCTCGGGATGGGAGCCAGACAGTAGCTCTGCGGCATCACCAAGAACGCCGAATGTGGTCTGCCGCCTCCTATCACAAACGGGGGCACAATAGGCAGGGCAGCATGGCAGGGTGCGGCATGGCATGGTAGCCCCGCTGCGTAACTCCCGTGGCAAACGCCCAAAGGAGCACCCGTTGAGACGTTTCGTCGTCCTGCCCATCGCCCTCATCGCCGTCTTCGTTTCCGGAGTCGGCGGTCGGCACGCCCCGTCTGCCGTCACGCCGACCAAGGTGCTGACCATCATCGAGGAGAACCACTCCTACACGCAGATGCGTACCGGGATGCCGTACTTAGACAGCCTTGCCACCAGGTACGCCTACGCGACCCAATGGCACGGAGTCAGCTACCCGTCGCTGCCGAACTACCTCGCCATCGCAGCCGGGGACACGTTCGGGGTCACCGACGACAACCCGCCGTCCTACCACCAGCTGTCCGGCGAAACCGTCTTCGACCAAGCCCTCAACACCGGGGGGACCGCGAAGTCCTACAACGAGTCCATGCCAGCGAACTGCGCCCTGAAACCAGCGGCGCCGTACGCGGTGAAGCACAACGCCTGGCCTTACTTCACCGACTCCCGGTCACGGTGCAACACCTACGACGTGCCCCTCACGTCGTTCAACACCGACGCCACCGGAAACCAGCTCCCCAACGTCGGGATGGTCACCCCGAACCTGTGCAACGACGCCCATGACTGCTCCCTGACCGTGGCGGACAACTGGCTGAAGGCGAACCTGCCCGCGGTGCTTGCCTCGAGCGACTTCACCTCCGGGCGGCTTACCGTCGTCGTCACCGCTGATACCGACGACAGGAGCTCGAGCAACACCGTGCTCACGGTCGTGCTCAACGCCGCGCTGTCCGGCAAGGTGGTCACCACACCGCTGAACCACTACTCACTGACCCGCTACTACGACCAAGTGCTCGGTGCGCCGCTGCTACGCAAGGCCAGCACCGCAGCCGACATGAAAGCCGCGTTCGGCCTGTAAGCCTCACTGCCCCTCGCACCCCCGTACCACCGCCTCATCGGCCCAACAGGGGCTCCGGTGAGGTGGAATGGCGGTCGGGGGGATATTTCTGCTGACTTGGATGGTCAGCGCGTCGTTTGCGTTTGTGATGCTCGGCCCCCCTGGGGGAGGTCAATCACGACGCGGCACAGGCGCCTGACCTGCCACGGTCAAGCGTCTCTCTCTCCCACGTTGCGATGTCCCGCTAAGGGGTGCCGTTGTCCCGCCAAGGCCGCGCGGTGGAGCCCGGTGCGGGCACCTGGGGGTCGGTTGGCAGCGCGCCGGGAAGGAGTGGTCGCAGCGCTTACCGTGACCGAGCCCGCTCGGCGGATGCTCCAACGCTCCGCCGTGGTGCCCGCACCGGGGGTCTATTTCTTGGCTGGCCGTGACCCTGACGCGGGTTGCACCCAGCCGGCCGCTTGGTAGCGGTCCGCGAGCTCGAGCGGCAGCTCCAGGCGTTGCCCGGCTTCGTAGGTGCGGCCGTCGTGGTGGACCTGCGTGCCGTCGACCACCTTGACGGCCACGTCACCACTCACAGGCCGGTGACCTTGATCAGCCCAGCGGGACGCGGACAGGTCAGGATTAGCCTCTCTTCGCACCTGACCAGCGTGGTGTTGGCGGTGAACTGGGCGGCGCCCTGGTTGGCGACCTCGACGCGGATGCCTTCGCGGACGTAGACCTGCACCGACTGCGAGAACGCGGCGACCAGCGCGACGCCGGTCGGCATCTGGGTGCTGGTGACCACCGGGACACCGCGGAGGGTGTGCGCGGCCTCAGCGGTCGGGTCCGGGTTGAGCAGGTAGCGGCCCTGGGTGTCCTTCGCCCGGCGGATCGCGCCGTATGTGGACGGGTGCATGGCGATGCCGTCCGGTTCGGCGAACGCGGCGCCGTTGCGGAGGTCGTCGAATGCCCGGTCGATGGCGTCGAGCGCGGTGTCGGTTCCTCGAGGTCGGGTCAAGATTCCGCTGGTGTTGAGCATGCCCGGCCACTGCGACGCGGTGCCGACGACGGCGGACAGCAGCTCGGCGTTCTCGGCGTTGATGAGTCCCGCGCTCAGGTCACCTTGCAGGACGCTGAGGAAGCTCGGGAAGTCGCTCAGCACCTCATCGGAGACCTCCACGTAGTGGGCAAGCTTCGTCGCCTTCGTGGTGACTGCGGTCGCCGCTATGTGGCTCAGCGGTTTGGTGGCGGCTTCTGCCACCGGGCCGGCGGCCGTGGTTCCGGAGATCCTGAACCACTCCACCGAGCCAGCCCCGGTCGCTGCAGTGGGCAGCAACGTCAGCACCCGGTTCGGCTCCCGCAAGTACGCCACGGGGCGGGCGATGATTTGTGGGACTGTCGACGGGGCGAGGTCGGTGGACAGGTCGGGCGCCTTCAACCTGACGTCGGTGGCGAACGACTTGTGCTGCACGGCGTGCTGGTACAGCTGGTGCAGGTCGCCTTCGTCGAGGTCCAGGCGCGGTGGCGCGACAGGGTTCATGCCCCTGGTCGCGAGACCGGCCTGAAGTCCGGAGAGCTCAGTGCCGGCTTGCTCGGTCCACGGGACGGCGGGGTCGAAGTCGCCGAGGTACCGGCGACGGTTCGCCTCGACGCCCTCGAACTTGGTCACCTCGTCGGCGGCAGCTTTGATTTGCGCGTCGAGGCGGTTCAGCGCGGCGGCCTTGCGACCTGCGTCGAGGCGGTCGTCGTTGACGATCTGCAAGCCCTTGCGGCCCAGGTCGGCGAGCTCGTCCTTCGCTTGTTTCAGGCTTCTAGCCATTGTGGGGGTCCAATCGGAATGGGTGCGCCCAAGCCCCAAGGGCTCAAAGGCGCACGGATGAAAGATGTTGTGGAATCGGCGGGCCGAACGGTCGCGCTCACGGCGCGGCGGAACAGCACTCACCTACGGCGTCCACGGTGGCGGCTTCCCTGCGGACCGGGGCAAGGAGGCGGCGGTCCCTTACGGGGCGGCGGCCCACCTGCGGGGTCGGCAGTCGAGCGGCTACGAGAACGAATCCCGTTCGAACACTCATTCTACCAGCGACGAGTCCCACCCGGCCGACAACACCACGTCGAGCTCGGTCGAAAGCTCCCACCAACGCCGGGTGAAGAGCTGCCACGCGCTGCCGTCGGATACCCCAGCCACGCCAGCAGCAGAAAGCCCGAACCGATAGCCCGCAGACAACACGGCGTCGTCGGGGTCGGTGGCCAACATCGCCTGCAAGTGGTCGACGACACCGGCCAGCCGGTCACGGCCGGCACCGGCTTGCAGCAGCTCCACGGCGAGCTGCACGTCACGCAACGTGTTCTCGTAACTACTCATCGCTCACCCATTCGGCTGGCCTCCGAGCTCGACGAGCTCGCAGCTCGTCGACCGGGTCGACGCCCACCGGCGCTTCCCTGGTCACTCGGGCCATCACGGCTCGTAGCTCCTTGCTCAGCGCGGCGGTTGCCGCCCCGGTCTCGGACCCCGATGCGATACGGCCCGCCAGAACTAGCGCCATTTGGCCGAGGGGCGTGTCCGCCTGGCCGACCGCCCCGAGTTCACGTCGAGCGGCTTCGACAAGTTCACTTTGAGCCGTGCTGCTCGGTGCCGACACGGACAACGCGTCACGCGGTGTCCGCTCGTTGCGCTTACGGCAACGGTCCGAGCAGAAGCGGGAAGTGCTCAGTTTTGCGGCGTAAGCGGTCCCGCAGAACGCACAGCATCGCGCGATCATGGTCGGCACCGAGCAGCCGTTGTCACGGACACCGCGACGTTAGAGAGAGAGGCGGCGCCACTTGGACGGTCAATGCATGCCTCCGATTTCGTGATGATCGGCCCCCGGTGGCGCAGCTCGCGGTCTGTGCCTGCCCAGATGCCGTGCGTCTCCTTGGCAGCGTCGGCGTAGGCGCCGCAAAGCTGGAGCACGCGGCAGCGGCGACAGCCCGTGACCGCAGCCTCGACGCTCTCGTCGTCGTACGACCACCAACGCTCAGGCTCGGACGCGCAGGGCGGCTGATAGTCGAGCAGGGCGCGTGTCAGCCGGTCCCAAGCGGGCAACGCCTCGACGGGCACACCGAGCGTGGTCACGACGCTTTGCTTCCGATTGCGGGGAGCCCGCGGCCACCGATACCTGCAAGCTCACCCAGCACACACTCCGGCCAGTCGGCCGGTCGCCACACATCAGCATCGGCGCCAGCGGCGGTGAGCCGTTCAATCCAGAGCTGCTGGTGCTGCGTGAGCCGGCCACGCTCGGACTTCAGCTCCCTGAAGATCACCCCGTACGGTCCGACCGCCACCACATCGGGGAATCCCTCCGGCGACCGCCGGGAGTCGTAGGTGTGGTAACAGAGCAGACCGGCGTACGCGCAGGCGTCCCGTATGGCGGCTTGTAGTTCCTTCTCGGTCATGCTGCTGCTGAGTACAGCTGACAATGGGCTGGATCGCGTGCCACTGCGTGCCAGATGCGGATTTGAGTCTTTGGCACGCGCTGGCACGCGATCCGCGCCATTGTGGGCTCTACTGTTCATCGCGCAGCTTCAGTCCCTGGTACATGCGGATGCGGGTGTCACCGTCTCGGGGTTGGGTGACCTTGATCGAGGCGACGACGGCTCGCAGGTCTCGTCCGAAGGTTTGCTGCGATCCTGGCTTGTGGCCGTTGTCGTCGCACCAGCTCCGCCACGCGCTGAACAGGTCTGCCACCGGGACTTCGTAGCCGATCCCCACCACGCACCGATCGCGCACGAAGGCGGCGGTCGGTGAGACCAGATCCTGCAAAGCGATGATCGCGTCTTTGGATGTCGCGGGCTCGGTGAACACGCCTCGGTTTGCGATGCGGTCCAGGCCGTCCAGCGCCCAGGACAAGATCCCCGGCAGCTCGGACAACAGCTCCCCAGTGAGGCGGGTGTTCTCCTTGCCGAGAAACGACGTTCGCATCGCCACCACGACGAAACGGTGAGCGATCGCGCCGGACGCGTCACCGAACCGCGGGAGCTCGTTGCTCAAGATCAGGAATCGCGTCGGCAGCTTCCCGGTCCATTGCTCGCGATACTTCCGATCGATGGTGAGCATGTCTTCACCGGAGATCGACAGCAGCCGCTCAACCACTTGGTGCTCGTTGCCGCTGCCGAGCCGTGCGTCTGACACGACGGCGAGTGGCTTGCCCAGCAGCGGTGCGAGCCCGAAGTTGGTTCCCAGCGACGCCAGGGTTGGGCCTGCGGCGTTGCCCTTGCCGATCAGCGCCGCCAGCACGCGAGCGATGGTGCCTTTCCCTGATCGGGTTGGCCCGACCATGAGCAGGATCTTGTGAAGATCCGTACGACCGGACAACACGTACCCGAACCATTCCTGCAACGCGGCGATCGAGTCGTCGTCGTCGTCGTCCCATAGTTCTTTTAGGAAGGTCAGCCAACGGGTCGGCTGGGGAGCGACCGGGTCGTAGTCGAAGGGCACGGCGACTCTGTTGAAGTATCGCGGCGTCAGCGGCAGCAGCTTCCTGCTGCCAACATGCAGCAGTCCGTTGGTGCAGGCGACAATCTCGTTTGCCGGGACGCTGGCCGGCTTGACCAGCCAGCTCGGAGCGTCGACGGACTCCGGCAGGAGCGTGATCGCTGTCAGGGCGTCGAGCACGTCGGTGACCTTGTTGCGATTGGGTCGCCACGGCATCGGGTTGCCTTTAGCGTTCAGGTACACCGCATGCTCAAGGCGGCGGTAGACATCGCCGCGGACGGCCTTGTCCTCAACCTCGACCCAATGCGAGTCCGCCCACTGCATCCACCCGCCACGCCACTGGCGATGAGTGAGGCACCCGTCCTTTCGGTAGCCATCGGCCAGCCTGCGTGCGACCGCCATTGGAGCTGACGGTGGCTGCATGATCTCCATGACGACGTTCTCGTCGCCGTTGTGATCTTCACCGTCCTGCTGAGCATTTAGGGAAGTGATGCTCACGACGGCGCCGCTCACCGATCCACCTCCGCCTCGTCGTCCACGGCCTGCCAGATGACGACTTCGGCGGCGTGCTCACACGCAGCGACAATCTCGAGCAACCGCTCACGACGGCGGCGTACGCCGGCCAGGCCTTCGTGACCGTGCCAATCGCTCTGCCGAGGGAGAGCTGCGCGGAAGTCGCCGGCACGACGTAGCCAGTACGACCGGCGGGCCTCGTTCATCGCGTCTTGCACCACGCGGTGCTGGAAGTGAGTCAGATGGTCGAGCAGCTCTCGCACATCGGGCGTCAGCTTTCTGTCACTGCTGCCTGCTAGTCTCGACTCGTTGTTGAGGGTTGTGGCGACCCGAGTTGTTTGCGAGTGGCGGTCCTTCGGGGCCGCCGTTCGTTTCTCGTCAGGCATGGTCGCCACCAGCCGTGGGGACCGGGCGCAGCAGCCCGTCAACCTCGTCGGCGTCCAGCCGGATGAGGCGCGAACCCATCCGGTATGCGGTCAGACTGCCGTCTGAAATGCGACGACGAATGGTCTTGTCGGCGACGCCGAGATACTCAGCAGCGGCTGAGATAGTGATGAGTTGTCGAGCGAGGTGCTCGGAATGGACTGCGAGGCGCTCTGAATAAACTGCGGTGGGCATGATGCCTCCGGGCAAGTATGAATCTCTGCAACCCTGGGGAGGTTGCCTTGCCCGGTCAACAGAATGCGCCCCGAACCGGTGGGCTCTGGTGTCTACTTTAGTCGAAACCGGGCGAGGTCACTGGCGGCGCGCCCAGTTGTTTCACTTCCGAAGATGTCCACATCGACCACGCAGCCTGGTGAACCATGAGCATCAATGATCTTTCGGAGCCTCTTTGGCGTTAGCTGGTAGTGGCTGGCACAGCTCGGGCAGCGACTCTCAAGCAACCATCGGCCGTCGGGCAGGGTGACTCCGTGCGACTGAGCACGGCGTTCGCTTCCCGGTCTGCGATCGTGGACAACCACACCCCGGCCGTCGTCTGCGAAGGACACGAAACCCACCGGTCGGGGTGTGTGCGCTCCGTCGCGAGTGCAGATCAGTCGTACGTACGAGATGTGGTCGCCTTCGGGCCAGCTCATCATCGAACGCTTCCCGCTCACGATTGGCTCGCCTCCACCAGCGCCGACAGCGACCGAGCGATCTGCATGTCGCGGCCTTCGGCGGCGTGCTGGTATCTCAGCGCAGCACCGGGTGTCGAGTGACCGAGCCTGCCCATCAGCTCGGCCAGGGTGGCGCCAGTCGAGGCGGCGAGTACGGCGCCGGTGTGTCTGAGGTCGTGGAAGCGGAGGTCTGGCCTCCCAGCGGCCTCACGTGCCCGGTAGAAGCTCTTGTAGAGCGTCGACGGTGCCAGGTGGCTTACGCCATCGGCAGCGGGGAACAGGAGCCCGTTCTTGCCGCCGGTGATGCTGGTGCGCAGGTGCTCTTTCACCATCGGCATCAGGTGCGGTGGGATCGCTACGTCTCGGGTGCCGGCGTCGCTCTTGGGTGTGCTCACGACGGTCTGACCGTTGGCTCGGACCACGGCACGGCGAACGTGGATCACACCGTTCCTGACGTCGATGTCGCCACGGCGCAGCTCGGCCAGCTCCCCGAACCGCAGGGCGCACCACGACGCCAGCAACACCATCAGCCGATACCGCTCGGGTCGGGTCGCGGTCACCAGCGCCTCGAGCTCGATCAGGGTGGCGGGCTTGATCTTGTGGACTCGCCGGGAGTTGCCGGCGCCGCGTATGTGGGCCGGGTTGACCGCAATGAGTTGGTCTTGGGTGGCTGAGCCGAGGATGGATCGCAGGAGGCCGTAGGCGTGCGCCCGCAGGGTTGGGCGGGTCGTGCCCATCTCGGCGTGCCAGCGGCGCACAACGTCCGGGGTGATCGCCTTGAGGGTGAACGGGCCGAACGTGGGGATCAGGTGCTTGTCGAGCAAGGTGGCGTAGTGGGCGCGGGTGCGTGGCTTGAGGTTGCGGTCAGCGAGCCACGCGGTCGCGTAGTCCTCGAACGTCATCGGCTTCGCCTTGTCCTGCGGCTGCCACAAACCACGTACCAGATCGGTGCGGACGGTGGACAGCCACGTCTCGGCGTCGCCCTTGGTGTCGAACGTGAACGGCGCCCGGTGAGTGAGCCCGTCGGGTCCGGTGTATCGGGCCTGAATGCGACCAGACGGCAGAGTGCGGAGGCTGCCGAACGACGACTTGCGGGGCTTGGTGTTAGGCATCTGTTGGCAGGGCCGCCCGCAGCACGACCTGAGTCCGGGGGGCGCCTACGTTGTCCGGAAGCACCTCACTTGACTCGCTTACAGCGCCGGAGCAGCGCAGCTTCCTCAGAGCAGCGTCGAACCGCTGCTTTCCCATTCCTGCACCGGCGGCCAGGCCAGTCAGACTCACGCCGTCAGCGGCAGCAATAACCACGCTGCGATAGAGCTCCCCGGCATCCTGGCAGACCGACGTCTCCCATAACGGTGCGTCCGACATCGGGGCGAGGGTGGTCGGGACTGCGATTGCTTCGCGCTCAAAGATGTGCGCCGTCTGTTCGGCAGCCGTCTCGGGGTGCTTTTCCTGCCAGGCTCGGCGGATGCCTTCAACCTTCGCCGACTTGTTGTACCCCTCCGTCATGCGATCTTCTCCGTCTCAGTTGGCGGCGTCGTGCCAGATACGTGCCAGATCAGGAGTGTATCTGAGTCCTTCTGTGGCTACTAATGGCAACACGCCAGAGGCGCAACTGTTCCTTGAAAACGCAGGTCAGGACCGTGTTTGCCGAGGTCAACGCCAGTGTCACCGTTAATGGCGTGAAACTGATTCGAACCCAGTATCGCCCACCCGCAACCCATACCTCTGTCGCGCGTAAACATCGAGCCCGCAGGGGGCTCTGACGTCGAGGCTGACGGCCGCCGAAGACGGGGCGCGGGTCGCCTATCGTGCGCACCGTTCGGGCCGAACGTCACCAGCACAACTTGTAGCCCCGCCGTGCGCTCAAAAAAGGAGAGGCACTACGTCGCTCTAAGCGACCGTAAAATAACACTTAGTCAAATGCTGGCGGATTCATGGACTGATCATGTGAATTGTCCTATGTTGTCGATACTTGTCCTGAAGATGCGCATGACTTTCAGACCTTGAGAGTGACTCATGACCATTACCGCACGCCACCTGCTCGACCGAATGTCCGGTGAGCGCACCGCCCGCGAGAACGCCCGTCTTACTTGGCTCATGACTAGTACCGACCTGCCGCATGTAGCACCTACCGACCTGCCGCATGTGGCACCCGGCGCATTTGGCGGGTTCGATGACATACCCACGGCCCCAAACAGCCGTTCGATCGAGGTATCCGCCGAAGCGGCTTCTGAGAATTGGGCAACAACGCGGCGTTCAGCAGTCTCAGCTCCATAACCGGTCGCCCGGGGTGTGACGGTTGCCTAGATACCCCAGGGTCGTAAGCCGTCAAGCGGCGTGGTCGGCGGGCCAGTGCGCCCAGGCAAGTTCGGGGTCATAGGCGGTGTGGTGAGTCAGGGTTCCGTGGAGGAGGCCGACGAGCTTGTTGGCCAGTTTGCGTCT
>JBBPZH010000076.1:0-10046 GCA_038198965.1 Propionibacteriales bacterium | reverse complement strand
GAGTCGGGACTCGAGCTGCGGGCCTTTGCCGCGCCGCGCAACGGCGGTATCTGGGACGACGTACGCGCCGACATCGTCGCCGAAGCGGCCCGACACGGGGGCAGCGCGACCGAGCAGGACGGCGAGTTCGGCACCGAGCTGGCGCTCGTCGTGCCGGTGGTCACGCCCGACGGCCGCACGGCCAGTCAACCGACCCGGATCGTCGGGGTCGATGGCCCGCGGTGGCTCCTGCGCGGCACGTTCTTCGGTCGAAGCGCCGTGTCGCCTGACCCGGCGGGCGACCTCGAGACGGCCTTTCGGTCGGTCATCGTCGTCCGGGGCGACGGCCCGATGGCGCCGCGCGAGCCGCTCCCGCTGCGAATGCCGTCGGCGATCGCCGCACACCTCAGCGGCGAGGCTGAGCCCGATCAGTAGGCTGGGACCATGTCCATAAACCTGGGGGGAGGCGTCAAGCGTGCGCTGAAGAAGTTGACCGCGACCCCGGCCGATTTGGAGAACGACCAGCTCCACCAGGAGCGCGAGAGCCACGGCTGTCAGCGCATCGCCTCGATCTGCGATCGTGAGCTGGTTACCGTCTTCGGCCACGTCAAGAACGTGTCGCTGGCCCCGCGGGCGGGGACCATGACGCTCGAGGCCTCCGTGTATGACGGCTCCGGCTTGCTGACCTTGGTGTGGCTGGGGCGGCGCCGGATCAACGGCATAGCGCCGGGAGCCAACCTCGTCGCGACCGGACGGGTGTCGTGCGTCGACGGCCATCGCGTGATGTACAACCCACGCTACGAGCTGCGGCCTTGAGGCGAGGCGGCCTTGAGCCGGTGAGGCGGTGAGCTTGCCGGCATCCCCCCACCCGGCCGCGGCCGACGACCGCGAGGAGCCGCCCAGCACCGTTGAGGGGCTGGTGCGGGCGCAGCTCTCGACCGCCCTGGGCGGTCGGCGAGGCATGGCTGAAGGTGCGCTGCCCACGTTGGCGTTCACCGTCAGCTGGGTCGCGACCCACGACCTCCGGCTGGCGCTGGTCGCGGCCGGAGCGCTGGCCGGCACCTTGTTGGTGATCCGGCTGGTGCAGCGGTCGACGGTCCAGTTCGTGCTCAACGCGATGGTGGGCATCGCCATCGCAGCGGTCTTTGCTCTCCGGTCCGGTCGCGCCCAGGACGCCTTCCTGCCGGGACTGCTCTACAACGCCGGCTACGCCGTCGTACTGAGCGGGTCTGCCCTGCTCCGGTGGCCCCTGGTCGGCTTCATGATCGGTGGCGTGACGGGCGACCTCACCGGCTGGCGCGACAACCCGCGGTTACGCGGGCTGTGTGCGACGCTCACCTGGGTGCTGGCCCTGCCGTGCGTGCTGCGGGTGCTGGTGCAGTATCCGCTGTGGTCGGCCGGGCTGACCGGCTGGCTCGGTGTCGCGAAGATTGCGATGGGCTGGCCGCTGCAGCTCGCCGCGCTGGCCGTCATGGGTGTGATCCTCAACCGCGACGAGACGCCATTGCCGACACCGCGAATCTGACCGGGCTCGCTGGCGAGCAGTCCCGCCACTTCGAACGCCGTCAGTGCCGGGAATTCGGTGCCAGCAGCTTCTCCAGATCAGGCTCGGCTGAGGTGCTCGACAAGAACAACAGCTCGTCATGCGCCTCGAGGGTGGCGTCCGGGTCGGGGGGGTTCACGTGACCTTCACGCAGCAGTGCCAGCAACGCGGTGTCGGGAGGCCAGGGCACGTCTTGAACGGTGGAGCCGACGTACGGCGAGTCGTCCGGCAACGTGAGCTCCACCATGTTGGCGTCGCCCTGGCGGAACGTGAAGAGCCGGACGACGTCTCCCACCGTGACCGCCTCTTCCACTAGCGCAGACATGATGCGGGGTGTCGACACCGAGACATCGACACCCCACGCCTCGCTGAACAGCCACTCGTTGGCGGGGTGGTTGACCCGGCCGACGGTTCGTGGCACCGCGAACTCGGTCTTTGCCAGCAACGCGATGACCAGGTTTGCCTTGTCGTCGCCGGTCGCGGCGATCACCACGTCGCAATGCTGCAGCGAGGCTTCGTCGAGAGAGGAGAGCTCGCAGGCGTCGGCCAGCAGCCAGTCCGCGCGCGGCACGCGGTCGGTCTTGATGGCCTGGGGGTTCTTGTCGATGAGGAGGACGTCATGCCCGTTGTCGAGCAGTTCACGGGCCACGGAGCGGCCGACCGCTCCAGCCCCGGCGATGGCGACCCGCATCAGCCCTCCTCGGGTCCGGCGTCGAGAGCTGCCTGCACCGAGCGTGCCTCCGCCTCGGCGGTGACGACGTGCAGCACGTCGCCATCCTGCAGCAGCAGGTCGGGCCTGGCCATTGTTCCCTCACCGAGCCGGGTGAGAAACGCCACCCGGGCGCCCGTCCCCTCGAAGGCTTGGACCGATTCGCCCACCCAGCTGTCCGGGACCGGCAGCTCGTTGACGAGGATCAACCCTGAGGGATCCCGCCACTCCGGCTCGGCCCCTTCGGGGAGCAGCCGACGCAGGATCTGGTCGGCTGTCCAGCGCACGGTGGCGACCGTGGGGATGCCAAGGCGCTGATAGACCTCGGCCCGCCGGGGGTCGTAGATGCGCGCGACGACGTTGGAGACGTTGAACATCTCCCGGGCGACCCGAGCCGAGATGACGTTGGAGTTGTCCCCGCTGCTGACGGCTGCGAACGCACCGGCCTTCTCGATCCCCGCCGCCATGAGAACGCTCTGGTCGAAGCCATAGCCGGTGACCTTCTCACCCGCATAGCCGGAGCCGAGCCGACGGAACGCGTCAGGGTTGCAGTCGATCACAGCAACGGTGTGCTCTCGTTGCTCGAGGTTGCGGGCCAACGTGGAACCGACGCGGCCGCAACCCATGATGACGACATGCACGACACCCTTTCTACCGTGCCGACGAGGGCGAATGCGCTGACCCCGGCCCGGGGCGAGCTCGCATGTGTGGCGACGAAACGACCCGAACCCGTGGTCTAGCCTTTGGGCGTGCGTATCGGCGACCTTGGCAAACGGTTGTTGATCGGTCAAAAGCTTCGGAGTGAGCAGCTGGGAGAGACGCTGCTGTCGAAACGCATCGCATTGCCCGTCTTCGCCAGCGATGCCCTGTCGAGCGTTGCCTACGCGCCGGACGAGATCTTTTTGACCCTGACTTTGGCGGGGTTGTCGCTGTACGCGTTGTCCTGGAAGATCGGGCTGGTTGTCGCGGTGGTGATGCTGGCCGTCGTTACCTCATACCGGCAAAACGTGCAGGCCTACCAAAGCGGCGGTGGTGACTTTGAAGTGGCCAGCACGAACCTGGGCTCGACTGCCGGTCTTATCGTCGCCAGCGCCCTGCTCGTGGACTACGTGTTGACCGTTGCGGTTTCTATCTCCTCGGCTGCCCAGTACGCCGCCACCGCTTTGGAGCCACTGCAGTCACATAGGGTGCTGGCTGCCGTACTGGCAACACTCTTCCTGATGGCTATGAACCTACGCGGAGTCAAGGAGTCCGGTACGACATTCGCCATTCCGACGTACCTCTTCATGGGCGCGATCTTGGGCATGTCGGCGTGGGGTTTCGTCCGCTACCTCACCTCAGACCTCCCGCTGGCCACCAGCTCACGCTTCCATGTCCTACCCGCGGCCGGGTACGCCCAGGGGATCGGCGGCTTGGCCCTCGTGTTTTTGTTGATGCGAGCGTTTTCTTCTGGCTGCGCGGCGCTCACCGGGGTTGAGGCCATCAGCAACGGCGTCCCTGCGTTCCGTAAACCCAAGGGCCGCAACGCCGCCACGACGCTGCTCTTACTCGGCAGCATTGCCGTCACCATGGCAATGAGTATTTTGGCGCTGGCCAACCTCATGCACGTGCGGGTGGTGTCTGACCCGGCCCACCAGCTCATTCGTCCTGACGGGACACCGGTCGGACCGACGTTTCATCAGGCACCAGTCATAGGGCAGTTGGCCGGGGGGATCTTCAACAACTTCAGTATCGGATTTTTCTTCGTCACCGCCGTCACCGGCCTGATCCTCGTGCTCGCGGCCAACACCGCGTTCAACGGGTTCCCAGTCCTCGCCTCGATTCTCGCCCGTGAGGGGTATATGCCTCGTCAGCTGCGGTCTCGGGGCGACCGGCTGGCTTTCAGCAACGGCATTATCTTGCTGGCCTTGTTTGCCGTCTTGCTGATTGTCGCCTTCAACGCCGAGGTCACCAAGCTGATTCAGCTGTACATCGTCGGCGTCTTCGTATCATTTGTCCTCAGCCAGACCGGCATGATCCGTCACTGGACTCGGCTCCTGAAAGGTGAGCTCACAAGCGCGGAACGCCGCCGCATGCAGCGGTCCCGTGCCATCAACACGTTCGGACTTGGGATGACCGCTGTGGTCTTATGCATCGTCTTGGCAACCAAGTTCTTGCAGGGCGCGTGGATTGCCATCCTCGCCATGACCGTCATTTTCTTCGTGATGAAAGCGATCAGGCACCACTACGACCAGGTGGCCCGTGAACTTGCCGCAGCCGACGACGACGCGGCGCTCCCGTCGCGGATCCACGCCATCGTGCTCGTGTCGAAGCTTCACAAGCCGACGCTGCGTGCGGTTGCGTACGCCCGGGCAGCTCGGCCGAACGTCTTGGAGGCGGTGACGGTCGAGGTCGACTCCGAAGCGACGCAGGCGGTCCTTGCCGAGTGGGAAGAGGCCCACATCCCCATTCGGTTGCGCGTCCTCGAGTCGCCGTACCGCGAGATCACCAGGCCGGTGCTCGACTACGTCCGCGACCTCCGCCGCCGCAGCCCTCGTGACGTGGTCATGGTCTATATCCCCGAGTACGTAGTGGGGCGGTGGTGGGAGCAGCTCCTCCACAATCACAGCGCGTTCCGCCTGAAGACCCGGCTCATTTTGATGCCGGGGGTGATGGTCACCTCTGTGCCGTTCCAGCTGCAGTCGTCGGCGGCCGCCGAGGACCGAGCAGACCGCAAGGTGGCGGTCGCCGGAGAGGTGCGACGAGGCGACGGCTAGTTACCCTGACCGTCGTGGCGGAGCAGGTCGTGGTGCACGTGGGCACGATGAAGTCCGCGACCACCTATCTGCAGGAGCTGGCACAGCTCAACGCGACCCGGCTTGCAGCACAGGGAGTTCTCTGGCCACCGGCCGACCTACCGTTCCTGGCCTTGGCCGAGTTGCTGGGGCGAGACACCGACCGGCCCGGCCACGCGGGGTCGTGGAGCCAGCTCGTCGAGTCCTTCCAGCGGCACGGTGGAACCGCCGTACTGTCCAACGAGCTCCTGGCCCCGGTGGGGCGCCGTACGATCGCCACGATCACGCAAGCCCTCGCACCGGCCGAGATCAAGGTTGTCATCACCGCGCGCGACCTCGGCCGGGTGATTCCGTCGCACTGGCAGACCACGCTGAAGAACGGCGCTACTACGTCCTGGGCGGCGTTCGCCCAGGCGGTCTGCGCCGATCCGGCAACTCGAGCCAACGTCGCTCGCAGTCGGGACACCGGCAGCTGGTTCTGGCGGAGACACGACGTTGCGCGCATCGTGGAACGGTGGTCGCGGCGAGTGCCAGTACGTCACATCACGGTGGTCACGGTGCCGCCGCCAGGTGCGGACGCTCGACTGGTGGGGGAGCGGTTCGCGACCGCGCTGGGTGTCTGCACGACCGGCTTCGCGGAGCCTTCCCACGACAACTCCTCCGTCGGTGCGTACAGCGCTGAGCTGCTCCGGCGGCTCAACGCCACGCACCCCGGTTTCGAACGGCACCACTTCCGGTGGGGGGTCAAGGAGGCGCTGGTGCGCGCCGGCCTGGCGGAGTGGGCCGCACGAGAGCCGGGGTTCGGGCTGTCGGAGCAGCAGCACGCCTGGGTACGCCGGCGAGCTGACCGCATGATCGCGGAGCTGCAAGCCATGGGGGTGTCGGTGGTGGGAGACCTCGACGATCTACGCCCGGGGGACGTACCTGCACCCCGGGCGGTAGATCCCGAGAGCGCCATTGATGCCGACCTGGTCCTGGCGGCATTGCACGGAATCGGCGGTCTGGCGGAGGTGATCGCCGACCTCCAGGTCGAGCGCGAACGTACGCTGACCGGCGACGACACATCGCGGGGTCGATAGCGTGAGGACGTGGCACGCCGGGTCTTCCTCCACATCGGGACGATGAAGTCGGCCACGACCTACCTTCAGGCGCTGTGTACCACGAACGCAGACCGGCTGGCCGACCAGGGCATCTTCTGCCCCCCTCCCGGGGTGAACTTCTCCGCCGTCAACGTGCTGCTCGGCAGCGACTACATCCGACCCTGGAACGCCGACGCCTGGCAGCAGCTCGCGGACCGGATCGCCGGTCACTCCGGGGACGTCTTCCTCTCCAACGAGATCCTGTCGCTGCGGTCGCCGCGCAAGGTCAAGCTGCTCGTCGAGGCCCTTGCGCCGGCCGAAGTGCACGTCTTGTTGACAGCACGAGACCTGGCACGGGTGATCCCATCGCAGTGGCAAGAGGGCACGGTGAATCAGCAGACCGCAACGTGGGCGGAGTTCTCGGCGGCGGTGTGCTCGAACGACCTTGGCGCAAGCGGTCAGCTCGCTGACCGCTTCTGGCGGCGGCACGACCTGCCCGCGATCCTCAGCCGCTGGGCGGACAGCGTGCCAGCTGATCGAACAACACTTGTGACCGTGCCCCGAGCCGGCCCACCTGGAGAGCTGGCAACCCGATGTGGTGCAGCAATCGAGGCCGACTTTTCCGCGTTCGAGGAGCCGGCCAGCACCCATGGCACCCTCGGCGCCTACTCGGCCGAGCTGATGCGACGCCTGAACGGCCAGGTTGGTGACGTCGACACGCTTCGCTATCGCACTGGCTTCCACCAGGCGCTGTCTCGCAAGGTGCTGGCGAAGCGTTCCGCCGCGGAGCCGCGTATCGGCCTGACCGCCAACCAGCATGCGGTGGCGGTGCGCCGTGCGCGGCAGATGGTGGCTGCGATCGGGACCTCCGGGGTCCGCGTGATCGGTGAGCTTGCCGAGCTGATCCCGTCTCCGTACGAACCAGATGCCGGCATCGATCCCGGCAGCGCCACCGCCGACGACCTGCTGACCGCCGCGCTAGCCGGCCTCGCCGGGGTCACGCTCGAGCTGGCCGAGGTGCAGATCGCGTACGACGAGCGGAGTCGCCGCCGCCGCTCCGAGGGACGAGGGGACACAGCGGTGTCTTGACCAAGTATCTTGATGTCAAGATACTTGGGACGGATCAGCCGGTGGCTACCAAAGACCGGCTGCCGAGCCGGTCGAAGGAGACGACATGCAAAGTCACGACAGCTTCGAGGCGTACGGCCAGCTACAGGTCGGGTCACGCCGGTACGGCATCTACCGGCTCGCCGCAGTGACCGGCGATGGCCTGGACGTCGCCAGCCTGCCGTACAGCCTCAAGGTGCTGCTGGAAAACCTGCTACGCGCCGAGGACGGCACCGACATCACCGCCGACGACATCTTGGCACTGGCCGGCTGGGACCCCTCGTCGGAACCGGACCGGGAGATCCAGTTCACCCCCGCCCGGGTGATCATGCAGGATTTCACCGGCGTGCCCTGCGTCGTCGATTTGGCCACCATGCGCGAGGCGATGGCAGATCTTGGAGGTGATCCTGCGCGCATCAACCCGCTGGCACCGGCAGAGCTGGTCATCGACCACTCGGTCGTCGCCGACGTCTTCGGCAGCGCAGGCGCATTCGCTCGCAATGTGGAGATCGAGTACGAGCGAAACAGGGAGCGCTACCAGTTCCTGAGGTGGGGGCAGAGCAGCTTCGCAGACTTCAAGGTCGTGCCGCCGGGCACCGGCATCGTGCACCAGGTCAACCTCGAGCACCTGGCCCGGGTCGTGTTTGCCCGCGAGCCGCAAGAGCTCGGTAATGCTGCCGGTGCCGTGCCCTTGGCCTATCCAGACACCTGTGTGGGAACCGACTCGCACACCACCATGGTCAACGGCCTCGGGGTGGTGGGCTGGGGTGTCGGCGGCATCGAGGCAGAGGCAGCGATGCTCGGGCAGCCGGTGTCGATGCTCATCCCGAGGGTCGTGGGGTTCAAGCTCCATGGTGACCTGCCGGCGGGTACGACGGCGACCGACCTGGTGCTCACCATCACCGAGAAGCTTCGCCAGCACGGTGTCGTCGGCAAGTTCGTGGAGTTCTACGGCTCCGGGGTCGCCTCCGTACCACTGGCGAACCGGGCGACGATCGGCAACATGTCGCCTGAGTACGGATCGACAGTGGCGGTGTTCCCGATCGACGAGGAGACGCTGCGGTACCTGCGGTTGACTGGCCGCGACGAAGAGCAGATCGACTTGGTCGAGGCCTACGCCAAGGAGCAGGGTCTCTGGCATGACCCGCAGGTCGAACCGCGGTATTCGGAGTCCCTCGAGCTCGATCTGGGTTCGGTAGTGCCCTCGATCGCGGGCCCGAAGCGGCCGCAGGACCGGGTGGCGCTTTCGGACGCCAAGACCGCCTTCCGGGCCGCGCTCGTGGACTACGCCGCCGCCGAAGGCCAAGCCGAGGCCGGCCATACGGCTCAGCACGGCGTAGCCTCGGTGGTCGATGCGGGATCAGCAGACTCGTTCCCTGCGTCGGATCCACCAGCCGTTGGCACCGAGGGAGATGGCGACGGCACCCCCCGCGAATCCGGCGCTGCGGATGACCGACCATCCCGACGGACGTCCGTACGGCTCGCGGATGGCTCGGCGTTCGAGATCGACCACGGCGCGGTCGCCATCGCAGCGATCACCTCCTGCACGAACACGTCGAACCCATCGGTGATGATCGGCGCTGCGCTGCTGGCCAAGAACGCCGTCCACCGAGGCCTGGGCCGCAAACCGTGGGTCAAGACAACCTTGGCGCCCGGTTCCAAGGTGGTCATGGACTACTACGAGCGCGCCGGCCTGACGCCGTACCTGGAGAAGCTCGGATTCAACTTGGTCGGATACGGCTGTACGACCTGCATCGGGAACTCTGGGCCGTTGATCCCGGAGGTGAGCGCGGCGGTCAACGAAGCGGATCTTGCGGTCACGGCGGTGTTGTCCGGCAACCGCAACTTTGAGGGTCGCATCAACCCCGATGTCAAGATGAACTACCTCGCCTCGCCGCCCTTGGTGGTGGCTTATGCACTGGCCGGCTCGATGGACGTCGACCTCCTGACCGAGCCGCTCGGCCAGGACGCGAGCGGTGTCGACGTCTACCTCAGCGACATCTGGCCCTCAGCTGCGGAGGTGAGCGACGTGATCGCGTCGGCCATCACCTCCGACATGTTCACCAACGACTACGCCGACGTGTTCGCCGGTGACGAGCAGTGGCAGTCGCTGCCGACGCCCGAAGGCGACACGTTCACATGGGACCCGGAGTCGACGTATGTGCGTAAACCGCCGTACTTCGACGGCATGCCACCGACTCCGGTGCCGGTCAGCGATATCACCGGCGCGCTGGTCCTCGCCAAGCTGGGCGACTCGGTGACGACCGACCACATCTCACCCGCTGGGTCAATCAAGCAGGACTCTCCGGCCGGCCGCTATCTGTCCGAACGCGGTGTCGAGCCGCGCGACTTCAACTCCTACGGGTCGCGGCGCGGCAACCACGAGGTGATGATCCGGGGCACGTTCGCCAACATCCGGCTGCGCAACCAGCTCGCGCCCGGCACCGAGGGCGGTTGGACGCGCAACTTCGCGCGTGTCGGTCAGGTCGCAACGATCTACGACGCAGCTGTCGACTACGCAGCTGACGGCACCCCACTGGTGGTGCTGGCCGGCAAGGAGTATGGCTCCGGTTCGTCGAGGGACTGGGCGGCGAAGGGTACTGCCCTGCTCGGTGTGCGTGCAGTGATCGCGGAGTCCTACGAGCGCATCCACCGGTCAAACCTGATCGGTATGGGTGTGCTGCCCCTGCAGTACGCGGGGGGGGATACGGCGCAGTCGTTGGGACTGACGGGGGAGGAGACCTTCGACATCACCGGCGTGACCGAGCTCAACGACGGTCGCACGCCGCGGACGGTGCACGTGCGAGCCGGCGAGGTCGATTTCGAGGCTGTCGGGCGCATCGATACCCCCGGTG
>JBBPZH010000075.1:0-12263 GCA_038198965.1 Propionibacteriales bacterium | reverse complement strand
GTCGCCGAGCGTCTGGCAGCTCACCTGGCGGCAACCGGCCGGCGCGACGGCTTGGTGTTGACCGCGGTCGACGGGTCGCCGATCAAGCGCAACACCTTCGGCAAGCAGTGGCGCTCAGCGGTCCTCCGGTGCGGTCTGGGAAGCCTTCGACTGCACGACATGCGCCACGCCTACGCCAGCGCGCTCATTGCGGCGGGGGAGTCGGTGAAGGTGGTCCAGCTGCGCCTCGGGCACACGTCGGCGATGGTGACGCTCGACGTGTACGGCCACCTTTGGCCGGACAGTGACGACAAGACGCGGGCGGCAGTCGACGCCTTTCTCGGTGCTCCTGCGGACTCTGTGCGGACTAAAAACGCATCTGTGCAGGTCAGGGGCCTGGGAAGCGACTACCTCGACAAGTCGTGACCGCTAGGGCGGTGGGCGGGGACCGACTAGATTGCCGACGATGCACTCCACTGCGGCCACAGGAGCCTCGATGTCGCTGTTCAAGAAGTCCGAGGAGGAAATCGCCGCGGAGCTGGCCACCCAGGAGGCACAGCGGGCTCAAAGAGCCGCCAGGCAAGCAGCCGCAGCGGAGGAGAAGCGGCAAGCAGACTACGCGGTGAGCCCGGCGGGCAGAGCAGCTGCGGCGAGAGCAGCTGGGCGCCGGTATTTTCAAGTCGTCGAAGACGTGGCCACGTCACAGGCCTCAGCGACATGGGAGCGAAACGTTACCCAAGAGCACCGCCTAGACCAGACCGGGTTGATCGAGTCCGTGGAAGATCAGGGCTGGACATTGCATGACGTGGGGTATGTCTTCCAAGAAACGGCCTCGGACAGCAAGGTGAAGGCAATCGGAAGCGGCGAGAGAACCGCTATCTCGGGCAAAATCGTCGCGGTTTACCTTTTTCGGGTGGCCGGCAACGCAAGCGAGCATGTGTAGCCATCGGGAAATTGGCCGGTGGCTTCTGAGAGTCTCAGTAGCAAGTGGAAATCACTCGTTTGACAGGTCATGACCCGGATCATCGCAGGGACAGCTCGAGGTCGGCGGCTACGTACGCCGACCGGAGACGTCACCCGCCCCACCGCTGACCGAGTCAAAGAGGCGTTGTTCTCGAGTCTCGACGCCCGGCTCGGATCGCTCGCGGGGCTGCGCTTCCTCGACATGTACGCCGGCTCCGGGGCGGTTGGTCTCGAAGCGCGATCCAGGGGCGCCGGTGGCGTCACGTTGATCGAGTCAAGTCGCAGCAGTGCCGCCGTGATCCGCTCCAATGTGCAGGCACTCGGATTCGACGCCGTGACGGTCATCGTGGCGAAGGCCGAACTGATGGGGACGGAGCCGCCGCCAGCAGGTCCGTTCGACGTGGCGTTCTTCGATCCGCCGTACTCGATGGCGACAGAGCGACTGACAGGGCTCCTCGCCGACTTGCTTGGTGCGGGCTGGTTCGGCTCGGGTGCCTGGCTGGTCGTCGAACGCGACCGGCGCGGCGCGCACTGGGCGTGGCCGACCGGCGTCGAGGCCGTACAGTCAAAGCGCTACGGCGAGACAGTGCTCTGGTACGGTCACGTCGCCTGACACGCCACTCGCAGCTAAGGAGCTTGGCTTGCCGAAGGCGGTGGTTCCCGGTTCCTTCGACCCCGTGACGCGCGGCCATGCCGACGTGATCAGCCGAGCGGCCGCGATCTTCGACGACGTGGTCGTCGCTGTCCTGGTCAACGAGGCCAAGGCCACGCTCTTCGGCCCCGAGGAGCGTCTCGACATGTTGCGGCAGTCCCTCGGCCCCGCGAGCAACGTGACGGTTACTTCGTTCAGCGGCCTCCTGGTGGACTTCTGCAGGGCCGAAGCGGCCACGGTCATCGTCAAAGGCGTGCGGTCGCCGGCCGACCTCGACGCCGAGCTGCAGATGGCCCAGCTCAACCGGCACCTGTCGGCAGTCGAGACAGTGTTGCTGCCCGCAAGTCCCGAGCTCAGCTACATCTCGTCTAGTCGCATCAAGGAGATCGCGCGTCTCGATGGGGACGTGTCGGACCAGGTGTCGCCATACGTCTGGCGCCGTCTGCAGGAAAAGCTGGCAGGCGTCGACTAGCTGAACGCCCAGGCGGCTGCCGATTTGGGTGCCGTCGAGCCGAACGGTTACGCTGAAGGGCCTTCTTCGGAAGGCGCTGCTCTGTCGTGCCCCTAAGTCGGAAGCTCTCGCGATGCGACTCGATCCGCGATCGCCGCTCGTCGTCAACACGCATGAGCTGGGTCGCCGCCCGGGGTCGATGCGCACCCTCGAACTGAGGGTGCCGGCCCCTGCGGACCTCGGCATCGACGTGTTCGGCGTTCCTGCCGGATCGCCCGTTCAGGTTGACCTTCGCCTCGAGGCAGTCATGGAAGGGGTGCTCGCGACCGGATCCGCATATGTGGCGCTGGTCGGCGAGTGCGCTCGGTGCCTGGAGACTATCGAGGACGGCATGTCGGTGGAGCTGCAGGAGCTGTACGTCTATCCCGAGAGCGATGCGGGACCGGACGAGGCCAGCCGGCTGGAGGGTGAGTTCTTCGATCTCGAGCCGGTGCTCCGGGACTCCGTCGTCCTGGCCTTGCCGTTCCAGCCGGTGTGTTCGAAAGACTGCCCCGGGTTGTGCACTGAGTGCGGAGCCAAGCTCCGTGACGAACCGGAACATATCCATAGCGACGGTAGCGACCCCCGATGGGCGGCGCTCTCGGCGCTTCAGACGAGTGACGCTGGGCCGAGCACCAGCGCGATGGAGGAGTGAGAAGTGGCAGTCCCAAAGCGGAAGATGTCGCGCAGCAACACGCGCCACCGCCGGTCCCAGTGGAAGGCGGCCGCTCCGTCTCTCGTCACGTGCGCCAATCCGGCCTGCCGCTCCAAGCATCTGCCGCATCGCGCGTGCCCGGCATGCGGTCAGTACGGCGCCCGGACGGACCGACGGCAGGTCCTTTGACCATGGCGTCGCCGCGCGCCGACCCGGTGACGTCCCCGCACGTCGAACTCACTGCGCTGCTGGGCGTTCCTGACCTAGACCCCGGGCTGCTCGATTTGGCGCTGACGCACCGCTCCTTCGCCTATGAGAACGGCGGCCTGCCGACAAACGAGCGTCTGGAGTTTCTCGGCGACGCGGTCTTAGGGCTCGTGGTCACCGAAGCGCTCTATCTCGCTCATCCAGGTCTCACCGAGGGACGGCTTGCCAAGCTTCGGGCCGCAGTGGTGAATGCGAGGGCGCTCGCAGAGGTGGGCCGTGCACTGGGTGTCGGAGAGCACGTCTACCTCGGGCGCGGCGAGCAGGCTACCGGTGGCCGGGACAAGTCCTCGATCCTGGCCGACACCGTCGAGGCGCTGCTTGGAGCGATCTACCTCGACAAGGGGTACGAGGTGGCCGGCAGCGTCGTCCATCAGCTTTTCGATCCGTTGATGGCCGCCGCCGCCGGTCTGGGCGCGGGTCTGGACTGGAAGACCAGCCTGCAGGAGTTGGCCGCCGATCTGGCCCTTGGCGTTCCCGAGTACCTCGTCGACGACAGTGGCCCAGACCACGCCAAGACCTTTGTAGCGCGGGTCAAAGTGACCAGCGGTGTGCACGGGGAAGGTGTCGGACGCTCGAAGAAGGAAGCGGAGCAGCAAGCCGCCGAGATGGCTTGGCGAGCGCTTCGCGGAACCGCCGACGCCGCAGAAGCCAGCAGCTCCCGGGTCGCGCTCGACTGACTGCCGCCGACCCACCACTTGTGCCTGAGCTGCCAGAAGTCGAGGTTGTCCGACGTGGCCTTGAGCGGTTGGTGGTTGGACAGGTCATCGGGCTGGCCCAGGTGCATCATCCGCGCGCGATCCGCCGCCACTTCCCCGGAGCCCACGACTTCGAGGCAGCCCTTCGCGGGCAGGAGATCTCAGGTGTTTTCCGGCGGGGAAAGTACCTGTGGCTGGCGCTCGACTCCGGTGACGCGCTGCTGAGTCATCTCGGCATGAGCGGGCAGTTGCTCGTCAAAGACCGGTCAGCTCCATGTGAACCGCACCTTCGGGTCACCTTGCAGCTGGCGAGCGGTCAAGACATCCGCTTTGTGGACCAGCGGACGTTCGGAGGCCTGCTGGTATCTACTGCTGGCGCCGTACTTCCCCAAGAAATCGCTCATATCGCGCGTGATCCTTTGGATGCGCAGTTCGACCAGGAGGCGTTTCGGCGGTCGCTGCGCCGACGCAGCACGGGCATCAAGCGTGCCTTGTTGGACCAGACGCTCATATCGGGCGTCGGGAACATCTACGCCGACGAAGCGCTGTGGGGGGCGCGGCTGCATTACGCGCGTCCGACGGAGACGCTGCGACGTGCCGAGACGGATCGGCTGATCGCGGAGGTGCAAGCTGTTATGCGGCGCGCCTTGGCCGAGGGCGGTACGTCCTTCGACACGCTCTACGTCAACGTCAACGGGGAGTCGGGGTACTTCGAGCGATCGCTCGCCGTCTATGGACAGGAGGGTCGGCCCTGTGCGCGTTGCGGTTCGCCGATCCGGCGCGACAAGTTCATGAACCGGTCGGCGTACACCTGCCCACGGTGCCAACCGCGGCCCCGCCGGGCTCGCTGGTAAAGCCGCTGGTGGAACCGCAAATGGTGGCGCCGTCGCTGTTGACCGGAAGCGTCTGCGGTGTCACCCTAAAGAGAGGAAGTTGCCGGCCATCCTTGTGACGCGTCAGGCCGTGGTCGAGGGCGGGTGGTTGAGGCGAACCTTCCATTCTTTAGCGGCTCTCACGGACCCCTCGGAAGGATGCACATGGCCAAGGCGCTGGTCGGTTACGTTGGAAGCGATCCGCGGCTCGTTGACGACAATCAGCGGCTGCGACGCCGCGTGGCCGATCTGGAAGCTGTTGTGCTGCGATTGCAGGCCGAGAACGACGCCCTCGCTGCACAGGCGCATGACGGTGACCTCCTCGTCGTACCGGACGCAATCTCTGCCCCCGCAGGCGCCGGAGCCTGACTCCGCGCTCCGCGACTGGACGCTCCCGGCTGGACAGGGCCGAGGTCGAAGCTGCTGCCTGATCGCCGCGTCAGACCGTGGCGCAGCGCCCTTGTCGCCTCGGCGTGGGAGAGCCTCTTCGCTGCTGAGCGTCGGTAGCGTGCCGTCAGCACCGCGCGGCGGTGCGTCCTACCGCCCCTGCGCCGGCGAAGGAGCACCGCGTTGTACCTGAAGAGCCTGACGGTTCGCGGGTTCAAGTCATTCGCCTCCTCCACGACCTTGCTGCTCGAGCCGGGGATCACCTGCATCGTCGGTCCCAACGGCTCGGGCAAGTCAAACGTTGTCGATGCACTGGCGTGGGTGATGGGGGAGCAGGGCGCGAAGTCGCTGCGCGGTGGCAAAATGGAGGACGTCATCTTCTCTGGCACCTCAGGCAGAGCCCCGCTGGGCCGGGCCGAGGTTGTGTTGACCATCGACAACACCGACGGCGCTTTGCCGATCGACTACACCGAGGTGACGATCAGTCGCACCATGTTTCGCAACGGTGGGTCCGATTACGCCATCAACGGTTCGCCCTGCCGGCTGCTTGACGTCCAGGAACTCCTCGCTGACAGCGGCATCGGCCGGGAGATGCATGTCATCGTCGGCCAAGGACAGCTCGACTCGATCTTGCGCGCCACCCCTGAGGACCGTCGTGGGTTCATCGAAGAGGCAGCTGGGGTGCTCAAGCACCGCAAGCGAAAGGAGAAGGCGCTCCGCAAGCTAGACGCCACCGACGGCAACCTGACCCGGCTCGGCGACCTGCTGACTGAGATCCGCCGCCAGCTCAAGCCATTGGGCCGACAAGCCGACGTAGCGCGTCGCGCCTCGTCGGTACAGATGCAAGTCCGCGACGCTCGAGCCCGGCTGTTGGCCGACGACGTCGTGCACCTCACCGAGGCGCTCGAGCGAGAGCTCGCCGCCGAGCGGGAAGTCCACGCCCGTCGCACCCGCGTCGAGCAAGAGCTGGACGCCGTACGCCGAACTGAGGCGGCGGTCGAAGAGAGCCTGCGGCTTCTGGTCCCTGAGCTCACCGCGGCTCAGGAGACATGGTTCGGCCTGCGAAGCGTGCGGGAGCGGCTGCGGAGTACTGCGAGCGTGGCGACCGAACGCCTACGCAGCCTCCACGAGGTCACCGACAATGAGCAGCTGCGGCTCAGTGTGGTCGATCTGGAGGCGGAGGCAGCGACCGTGCGTGCCGAGGAGGCAACCTGCGCGGCGGAGATTGACGAGCTACGAGTGTTGCTTGCGTCGGCGATCAACGCTCGACAACACGCCGAAGCCGCTGCAGCCGAAGAAGAGCACCGGGTAGCCAGCGGTCTGCGTGCAGTCGCGGACCGTCGGGAGGGCCGGGCTCGACTCGTTGGAGAGGTCAACACGTTGCGGAGCCGTACGTCGGCGGCAGCCGAGGAGATCGGCCGGCTCATCGAGGCCCGGGAGCAGGCGCTCGCCCGTGCTGACCGGGCCCAGGTGCAGTTCACGGCCCTGGAGACCCGGATCGCCGGTCTGGATGCTGGTGAGCAGGGACTCGACGCCGAGTTCGAAAGCTCCGCCAACCGGCTGAGTGATCTCGACGACCGGCTGGCAAAGCTCGCCGACGAGGCGCATGTGGCCGAACGGGAGCGGGTGGCGCTGAAGTCCCGTGCCGAGGCTCTCGAGTCGAGCTTGCAGGGACGCAACGGCAGCGCGGCGCTCATGTCCTCGCCCGACCGACTTCCCGGCCTGATCGGGGCGGTCGCGTCGGTGCTGTCCGTGCAACCGGGACATGAAGCCGCCGTCGCGGCGGCGCTTGGCCCGGCGGCCGACGCTCTCGCGGTCGATGACGTGGCTACCGCAGTCCGGGCCATCGAAACGCTCAAGGAGCAAGACCTGGGCCGGGCGAGCTTGCTTCTGCGCGGTGGGGCGGACAGCGCGGCCGACCGGACCGGAGGCCGGCACTCCGCGCGGTCAGTGAGCGTTCCGGAAGACCACATTGAGCCCGCCGACGAGGCCGGGTTGCCGGCCGGGGCGACGTACGCCGTCAACGTCGTCGCTGCCTCGGAAGCCTTGACGCCGACCGTGCACCGGCTGCTCGCCGGGATCGTGATCGTCGACGACCTGCAGGCTGCCCGGAGCGTGCTTGCGAATCGCCCCGAGTTGGTGGCAGTGACCAGGAGTGGCGACCAGCTGTCTCGTCACCTGGCTGCCGGCGGTTCTTCGAGCGCGCCGAGCGCTTTGGAGACCCAGGCAGCGATTGACGATGCGTTGACGGCACTTGACGAGACGACCAGCCGCTGCGAGCGGTTGCGCTTCGAGCGACAAGCGCTCGAGGCGGAGCGAGACGAAACAGCCCGGCGCGCTGACGTCGCGCTCGCGAAGCTGCATGAGTCGGACGCCCGGCTTGCCGCGGTGGCCGAGGAGCTCAGCCAGCTGAGCGCTCTCGCGGGGTCTGCCAAGGAGGAGGCCGAACGCCTGGCCACGGCGATCGAGTCTACTCAGGTGGCCCGCGAGCAAGACGCCGCAGACCTCGGTGTAATCGAGCGGCGGCTGGCGGGAGTCGACGACGGTGACTCCGGCGAGCTCGACACGTCGACGCGTGACGCTCTCGCCGAGGCAGCTCGCACCGCCCGGCAAGCGGAGACCGAGGCCAGACTGAGCCTGCGCACAGCCGAGGAACGCACCCGGGCCGTGCACACTCGAGCCGTTGCCCTCGACCGAACGGTTCGCGACGAGCAGGCGGCCCAAGCAAGGCTGGCCGAGCGGCGCGCGCGTCGGCAGCGTGAATCGGCAGCCGCCGCCAGGGTGGCGGCTGCTTGCGAACTGGTCCTCCCGCGGATTGACTCCAGCCTCGAGCAGGCCGCGGAGCACCGAGCCCGTGCCGACAGCGCCCGGACCACTCGGGATGCCGAACTTCTCGCCGCAAGGCAGCAGGCACGCGCCTTGGAGGCCGAGCTCGCGACCCTCACCGACGCCGTGCACCGCGAGGAGATGTTGCGCACGGAGTACCGGCTGCGACGGGACCAGCTTGCGCTGCGCTGTCGCGAAGACCTTGGTCTTGGCCTTGACGCATTGGTTGCCGACTACGGGCCACTCCAACCCGTCCCAGTGGTTGGCTCAGGGGAGCCGGAGTTAGCCGCAACTGATGACTTTCCGGACCCGACGGTGGTCGGTGTCCCGTACGTGCGTTCCGAGCAGGAGCGGCGGCTCCGCGCGGCTGAGCGCGACCTGGCCCAGCTCGGCCGGATCAACCCGTTGGCGCTCGAGGAGTTTTCTGCGCTCGAGGAGCGTCACCGTTATCTCAACGAGCAGCTCGACGACCTGCGCCGGACTCGGCACGACCTTGTCGACATCGTCAAGGAGGTCGACTCGCGGGTCGAGGAGGTCTTCACCGCGGCATACATCGACGTCGCACGCGAGTTCGAGACGGTCTTCGCCCGGCTGTTCCCAGGCGGCGAAGGCCGGTTGGTACTGACCGATCCGGATGATCTGCTGGCGACCGGTATCGACGTAGAAGCTCGGCCTCCCGGCAAGCGCGTGAAGCGTCTCTCCCTCCTCTCGGGCGGCGAACGGTCCCTCGTCGCCGTGGCGTTTCTTGTGGCGCTGTTCAAGGCCCGGCCATCGCCGTTCTACATCCTTGACGAGGTCGAGGCAGCGCTCGACGACACCAACCTCGGCCGGTTGCTGGAGATCTATGACGAGCTGCGCGAGGAATCGCAACTCGTGGTGATCACGCACCAAAAGCGCACGATGAGCATCGCCGACGCCCTGTACGGCGTCTCCATGCGCGGCGACGGCGTCTCGACAGTGATCAGCCAACGGCTGCGCGAGCGGGCCTCCGCCTGAAGGTCAACCAGAAACTGGGTCTGTGACGAGAAGGCGATCCAGCGAGCGCAGTTTGTTGGTCGCATCGAGCGCGGCGACCTTGTAGGCCTCCGACAGCGTCGGGTAGTTGAAGACGGTGTTGACGAGGTAGTCGACCGTCCCGCCGCAGCCCATCACCGCCTGACCGATGTGCACCAGGTCGGTAGCCCCCGTGCCGAAGACGTGGACGCCCAAGATGCTGCGGTCGACAGCATGCACGATGAGCTTCAGCATCCCGTAGGAGTCGCCGACGATCTGCCCACGCGCCAGCTCGCGATAGCGCGACAATCCGACCTCATACGGCACGGAGTCCCCGGTGAGGTCGCTCTCCGAACGCCCGACATAGGAGATCTCCGGAATCGTGTAGACCCCGATGGGCTGGAGGTCGGTCAGGTTGGTGGCGGGCTCACCGAACGCGTGCAGCGCAGCGAGCCGGCCTTGCTCCATGCTGGTGGCGGCCAGCGCCGGAAAGCCGATCACGTCGCCTACGGCGTAGATGTGGTCGACGGCTGTCCGGTACGTCGAGTCAACGGCGATCCGGCCGCGCTTGTCGGGCGTGAGGCCGGCTCTATCGAGCTGGAGAGCCTCCGTCGCGCCTTGGCGGCCCGCGGAGTACATCACCGTGTCGGCGCCGATGCGCTTGCCGCTGGCCAACGTCGTCACGGTGCCCAACGGCCCGATCTCAACCTTGTCCACTTGCTCGCCGAAACGGAACGACACCGCCAGATCGCGCAGGTGGAAGCGCAGCGACTCCACGATCTCCTCGTCGCAGAAGTCCAGCATCAAGGGCCTTTGATCGACCACGGTGACCCGCGTGCCGAGCGCGGCGAAGATGGACGCATACTCGATGCCGATCACGCCGGCGCCCACTACCACCATGGTCGCGGGGATCTCCTCGAGCGCCAAGATGCCGTCGGAGTCGACCACCCGCTGGTCGTCGAATTCAACGTGCGGAGGACGGGCGGGCTCGGTGCCCGGCGCCAGGATGATCTTGTCGGCCGACACGGTGATCCGGTCGGTGCCGTCGACGGACAACACGTGCGGGTCGAGGAAGCTTGCGGTGCCGTTGAGTAGCTGGATGTGGTTGCGGAGCAGCTGGTTGCGCACCACTTCGACCTCGCGGCCGATGACGTGCTGCGTGCGAGCTGTCAGGTCGGCGATCGTGATGTTTGCCTTGACGCGGTAGCTGGCGCCGTACAAGTCGCGCTGGCTCATCCCAGTGAGGTAGAGCACGGCCTCCCGGAGCGTTTTGCTCGGGATCGTGCCGGTGTTGATGCAGACGCCTCCCACCATGGCGCGGCGGTCGATGACGGCCACTTTGTAGCCGAGCTTGGCTGCTGCAACCGATGCTCGCTGACCTCCTGGACCGGTTCCCACCACGGCGAGGTCATAGTCGTACGTCGAGTCGGTCACGTCCTCATCGTGACTGCCAAGCTGACCGCCCGCAACCGAGCCAGGGTCCGGCGCCGTGGGTCCCGGGGGCTGGTGGTCCGGCGCCGGCACTGTGGGGGCTCGACCGTTCCTCGCGCGGCTGGGCGTCGCCGGCCGCTGCATGATCACCTGACAGGATTGCCGACAATGCCTGAGTACTTGTACGTCGTCATCGCGGTCGCCCTGGTAGCCCTGGTGGCGCTCGTCGGGTTCGTCTCTTCGACCCGCCGTCGAGGAGGTGGCCCAACCCGACCACCTGCCGGTCCCACCGGTGCCGGCACGCTCGCCTCTCCCCGTTCCGTGGATGATCCGTCGAGCGGTTCCGCTAGCGCGTCCAGCCTGACCCTCGACGACGCCGCAGTCACCGAGGATGTGGCGCTCGGCGCAGACACCGTCAGCGCTCCTGAAGTCGAGCGGCCAGCGCCCGTCGCGGGCCGGCTGCAGCGCCTGCGCGCGCGACTTTCCCGGTCGCAGTCGACACTGGGCCGAACCCTGCTGGCACTGATGTCGCGGGACCGGCTCGACGAGCAGACCTGGGAAGAGATCGAAGAGACGCTGCTCGCGGCCGACGTCGGGGTCGGTCCCACCCAGGAGCTCGTCGACCGATTGCGCGACCGGGTGCGGGTGGAGGCGGCGACGGGCGAGCAAGCCCGAGAGCTACTTCGGGAGGAGCTCGTTAATCTGGTTGATCCCACGATGGACCGTGAGCTCAAGACGCGCCGGCTCGAGGGCAAGCCTGGTGTCGTGCTCGTCGTGGGCGTCAACGGTGTCGGGAAGACGACAACCGTCGGCAAGCTGGCCAGGGTGCTGGTCGCCGAGGACAGGGACGTGCTGCTCGGGGCGGCCGACACCTTCCGCGCTGCCGCGGCCGACCAGCTCCAGACCTGGGGGGAGCGGGTCGGCGTACCGACCGTCAGAGGTCCCGAGGGAGCAGACCCGGCGAGTGTCGCGTTCGAGGCAGCCCGGGCGGGCGTCGAGCAAGAGGTCGACACCGTGCTGATCGACACAGCGGGCCGGCTGCACACGAAGACCGGCTTGATGGACGAGCTTGGCAAAGTCAAACGAGTCGAGGAGCGGCAGGCGCCGGTTTCGGAGGTGCTGCTGGTCATCGACGCGACGACCGGCCAGAACGGCCTGATCCAGGCGCGCATCTTCGCCGAGGTCGTCGACGTCACCGGGATCGTGCTGACCAAGCTCGACGGCACTGCCAAGGGGGGAATCGTAATCGCGGTTCAGCGTGAGCTCGGCGTACCGGTCAAGCTCGTCGGTCTCGGCGAGGGACCAGACGACCTCGCGCCGTTCGACGCCAGGGAGTTCGTCGCTGCCCTTCTCGACGCCTAGGTGCTCACTCAGGCAAGAACGCGGCGGCCCGATGATGTCGATACCGCCGTTGGCAATGGCGGAGTTTCGCACGCGATCGAAGTCCACGACCCGTTGCGGCGCATTGGAGAGTGGCTCACTTACCCCCTAGTAGGACGCTTGGCAGGTGGCTCGGTCAGTTGGTTGCCTCTGCTGGGGCGCTCATCGCCCACCGGAGAGTACGGGTCAGTAACTCCCCCGCGGTACGCACCCCAACCTCTTCGGTCACCGGCAGGTAGGGCAGCCGCAACGGCCAACGGGCCCACCGGGGCAGCAGGCTGACAGCGGTGGCAGCGAGAACGCCATATGCCGGCCTGAGCAATAGTGGCAGCGGCGGACTGAAGACGATGAACCTGGCAGCTGCCCGTGCATCCGTCGTGCCCTCCAGCTCGGGGCGGTACGCCGCCAGCTGCTCGCCGAGCTCGGCCACGGTCGTCGGCGGGTCGATCACGCCAAGCGCCGCGCCGACCTTTGCTGTGTCGGCAACGTATGCGTCGCACTCCTCAGGGGTGAGGGCTTGCTCCCCGTAGCGCTGATGGGCGGCAAGGAAGCTGTCGACCTCGGCGACGTGGACCCAGCGCAGCAGGTGCGGGTCGGTGGCGGCGTACGGGCGGCCGTCGGGCGCGATGCCCTTCACGGTCTCGTGGACTGCCTTGATGCGGGCGATCATCTG